>NZ_NWQG01000178.1:0-19017 GCF_002529485.1 Mesorhizobium sanjuanii | reverse complement strand
CCCCGCTCGCGTCGGGAAACGGCACCGCCAACCGCCAATCCCGCCGGCCAAGCACGGATTCGACTGCTTCCAGCACGCTATCGAAAGGCAGATCGTAGCTGCGCCCGGTGACCAGCGGATAGGTTTCGGTTTGCAAGCGCTGCTCGCCCGGGGTCGGCGGCGAGAGCATATTCATGTCACTCGTCCGGGCGGCGGCGAGCGCCGGCGGATCGTCAAGATCGGTCGAGATGTCGTTCAGCGGGGGATAGGTCGCCGCCTGGTAGGCGACGACACCATAAGGAGCAAGCACCAGAAGCGCCAGCAAGGCGCCGACGGTGAGGTCGCGACCGCCGCGATCGCCGAAATTCCACAGTCTCGAAAAGGCAAATCCGGCGAACAGGAGCGCGAAGGCGGCAAGCAGCGCGACAATGGCGAGCACCCAAAGGAAAACCGGCGTTTCAACGAGATCATACCGATGGCCGATGAGAACAGTCAGAAGCAGGACCACCGCAAAGGCGCCTGTTCGCCGCGACCAGCCGGCAGCTTTCGACGTCTGTCGCTCGGCAATTTCCATCGTTTTCTGCACTGCCCCTACCCGAACGGACATTCAAAGCGCGTCGCGTTTGAACGGATCCATGCGACGCACTTTAAAGTTCTTGTTTTGATGCATGTCGTTATCGCAAAACCACTGCGCACTTTTGCGCGACATGCATTTAGAGCCTTTGGTGGCGGCTTGAAGGCGGAAAGCCTTCCCGTCAATCCGTCGGCAGGCGATAATCCCTGAATTGCTCGCGCAGGCTGGTCTTCTGGATCTTGCCGGCGGCGGTGTGGGGGATTTCACCGACAAAGGCGACGTCATCCGGCATCCACCACTTGGCCACCTTGCCGTTCATGAAGGCAAGGATATCGGTCCTGGTAGGTTCCCTGCCCGGCTTGCGGACGACGACAAGCAGGGGCCGTTCACCCCATTTCGAATGAGGAATGCCGATGGCGGCGGCCTCGGCGACATCGGGATGACCCACTGCCAGATTCTCGAGGTCGATGGTCGAAATCCATTCGCCGCCCGACTTGATGACGTCCTTGGCGCGGTCCGTGATCCGCATGTAGCCACATGGATCGATATGGGCGACGTCGCCGGTATCGAACCAGCCTTCGGCGTCGAACTGTTCCGAACCCACGCCGCCATAATAGGCGCCGGCGACAGCCGGTCCGCGCACCTTCAGCCGCCCGAAGGTCTTGCCGTCCCAGGGCAGCGCGTTGTTTTCGTCATCCGTCACCTTCATCTCGACGCCGAAGGGCGGATAGCCCTGTTTGCTCTGGACATCGAGCCGGGCATCGTCCTTGAGCCCAGCATAATCCGGCTTCATGGTGCACAGCGTGCCGAGCGGCGACATTTCTGTCATGCCCCAGGCGTGGATGACCTGGACATCGTAGCTGTCCTGGAATTTTGCCATGAGCGCGCGCGGGCAGGATGAGCCACCGATGACAACCCGCTTCAGATGCGGAAGTGTCTTGCCGGTCTCCTCCAGATGCTGGAGCAGCATCATCCACACGGTCGGCACCGCAGCGCTGAAGGTCACCTTCTCGGTGCCGAGCAATTCATAGATCGAGGCGCCGTCCATCTTGCAACCGGGCATGACCAGCTTGGCGCCGACCATCGGCGCGCTCTGGGCAAGGCCCCAGGCATTGGCGTGGAACATTGGCACCACCGGTAGAATCACATCCCGCGCGGATATGCCCATCGCGTCGGGCATGGCGGCGATCATGGCGTGCAGCACGTTCGAACGATGGCTGTAGAGCACGCCTTTCGGCTCGCCCGTCGTGCCCGAGGTGTAGCACATGCCGGCGGCGGTATTTTCATCGAACGTCTTCCAGGCGAACGCACCGTCGGCTTCGCCGAGCCATTCCTCGTAGGCAACGACGTCCGGCAGCGCCGTTTGCGGCATATGTGCCTTGTCGGTCAGCACGATCACCTTTTTCAGCGATTTGACCGCGCCGGCGATCTTTTCGAGCAGCGGCATGAATGTCAGATCGACAAAGACCGCCTTGTCTTCGGCATTGTTCATGATCCAGACGATCTGCTCGGGAAAGAGGCGCGGATTGAGCGTGTGATAGACCGCGCCGACGCCCATGATGCCGTACCAGGCCTCGATATGGCGCGCCGTGTTCCAGGCCAACGTGGCGATGCGGTCGCCAAGCCCGAATCCGTCGCGCTCGAGCCGTTCGGCGACCGCCAGGGCGCGGCGACGAATGTCGGCGTAAGTGGTCCGGACGATCGGGCCTTCGATCGAGCGTGACACGATCTCGCGGTTGCCGTGCTGCATGGCTGCGTTGTCGATAAGTTTATGGCAGAGCAGCGGCCATTCCTGCATCAGTCCGAGCATTCGTTCCTCCCACTGGTTTTTGTTCCATTGTGAGACGAAGCTGTGGATTGTCCAGCCATGCCGGCGCGGAAGCGGTGCATTGCTCGAAAACACGGGGAAAACCGCCACAATCCGGCCATCGTCCCCGTTAATTTTGATTAACGGGGTGGGGCGCGATTGGCGAATGAAAGAGGTTCGCATGGACGCGCAGCTAGACGACAAGGCACTTGAAAATACGCTTGCCGAAAGCCTGAACGAACTGGTGCCGGACACCAAAACCGTTTCCGAAGACGAATTCGCCGAAGTCGTCGGCGGCGCCCTTGAGGCAGTCGGCGGCACTTTGCTGTTCAAGATGTGCGTCCAGAACGAAGGCGAAGGCGAACATGTTGCCGCGGCATGCGTGGGTGACGGCGGCAACCGCCAGTTCCTGCTTCTCACTTTGCCGACCGCCGGTGGCGCGCTCAAGGTCGAGACCGTGTCGCGGAGCACCAATCCGGTGGCCGGCATCGCCGCCGCCTATGCCGGGTTGATGGATGCATTTCAGGCTGCCGCCTGATCGTTCCGGGTAAGATCAGTTTGACGAGCCACCAGGCCAGTACCTGAGCGGCGCCGGCTGTATGTCCCTTGTTGAACGGTGCCCTTGCGAAACGCACTCGTTCGACACACCTATTCCGGACGGCGCCCCATGCCGGTCACGGAGAATCCCCGCCAATGGACCAGATCGCAAACCCCGCACCAGGCTTTCAACGCAATCCCGGCAAGGTCATCACCGTCGAGCCCTACCGCGGCACCGTCACGGTGCGTAGCGGCGAAACGGTCATCGCCTCGTCAACCAATGCAAAGCTCCTGACCGAGTCCCCCTACCCCCCGGTCCTCTACATTCCGTTCGAAGACATCGATTTCGGCCAGCTTCGCAAGACGGAGTTCTCGACGCATTGCCCTTACAAGGGCGATGCCAGCTATTGGAGCGTGCTGCCTGCCGCCGAGGCGGGCAAGGATGCGATGTGGGCGTATGAGCAGCCTTTCGACGAGATGGTCGAAATCCGCGATCATGGCGCATTCTATGCCAACAAGGTGACGATCGAAGCCGCGCCGGACTAAGCAGGGCTACCCAGATTCGCGGTCAGTCGGTGGTGCCGTTGTTGCCGATGCCGTCGGCCTCATCGAGCCGCACGAAGGTGAGACCCTTGGCCTTCAGCGCCAGCAGACCTTGCACCACGCCCTCGCCGGCGGCATGGGTCGGCTGGTTGATATGGGCGATGATGACATCGCCGTCCTTTGCCGCGGCGATGCGGCGTGCGGTTTCCTTCGCCCCCAGCAACGAACCGCCGTCGCCGTTTATCGAGAAGCCGGCGATCTTGAAGCCAAGCTTGCGGATCATGGCGATGGCCGAGGGGCTGTATTCGGCGGTTGCGCCACGAAACCATTTCGGCGCCGGCTCGCCGGCCCCGGCAAGCGCGGCGGCGCCCGACTCGACCTCGGCCAGCACCGCGGCCGGGCTGCCGGCGGCGCGGATACCGTAGATCTTGCGCGGCGTGTCGATTGCCGGGACGTGGCGGCCGCCATGGTTTTCCAACTCGAACAGATCAGGATGCGCCCGCATGATCTCTACGGCGGCGGCGTTGCGTTTCAGCCAGATGCCGGTGACGAAGATGGTGGCCGGAATCTTGTTCTCCACCAGCGCCGAAAGGATCCTTGTGTCGGTCCGGCCGCCACAGGCATCGAGCGTAAGGGCGACACGACCGTTGCCGCCAGCCTCCGGCTTGATATGCAGCGTCGGCTCGACGAGTGGCGCGGCATTGGCCGCGGATACCGCCCATATCGACATCGCGATCGCGCAAAAGTGCTTTTGGAACAGATGCATAGTTTGGTTTTCCAAGCCGGCGCCATCAAGGCGCGGCAGTCTTGACGGCCTCGCCCATCTTTGGCAAGCGCGGCATCAGTGTGCTTGTTCGACGTGCTTAATCGTACGTGAAAGGACTTCCCGCACGGCGGCGACGACCGGCTTGACCTCCAGGCGCCAGACACAGCAAGCCTTGCTCGGATCCGGCCAACGGCACAGTTCCATGGCCACGCATGCGCATGGCATGGGAGGCTGGAGGGTGATGCTGGGTACGCCGACAGGACCCCATAGGGCGGGATCGGTCAGGCCGTAAAGTCCGACAACCGGGGTTCCCGCGGCCGCCGCCATATGCATGGGGCCACTCTCGTTGCCAAGGAAAAGCCGTGCCTGTTTCAGGACGGCGAGCAATGTTTCAAGCGGCATCGTGCCGACCAGATTGACCACAGGCGAAGCGGTCTTGGCGACGATGCGTTCGGCGGGCAGCCGTTCATCCGGACCGCCGACAAGCACGAAGTCCAGCCCGGTCTCCCGCGAAATCTCGTCTATTGTCATGGCAAAGCGTTCCGGCTGCCATTGCCGCCCCTCGAAACTCGCACCCGCATGCACAGCGATGAAGGCGTTGCACCGAAGATGGTGTCTGTCGAGCAGCGCCAGCGCTTTGGCTGTTTCCAACGGCAGCGGTTGAATGGACGGGACCGGCACACGCAGATCGACGCCAAGCGCCTCGAGCGGCGAAAGATAACGATAAAGGAAGTGCCGCTCGCCAAAGCCAAACGGTTGGGCCAGGACGTTGGCGGGCTGCGGCTCGTGCCAGCGCAAGGGCCTTTCGGGAGGATCGTAGCCCACCCGGGTCCTGGCATTGACGAGCCGGGTGATGATCCGCGACGTCTTTGAATCGGTCAGGTCAATCGACAGGTCAAAGCCAAACCGGCGCAGCGTCCGCACCATCGTGTAAAGTTCGTGTCCGCGCTCAAGCGGCGTGCCGCGCATGCGGGCACGCCTGAACGTCACGACGTCGGATGCGATGCCGTGGGCAGTCAGGAAGCGTTCGAAACGGGCCTCGCAGAGAAAAACGATCCTGGCATCGGGGTATTCGAGCCGCAGGTTTCTGGCCAGCGTGGAGGTGAGGACGATGTCGCCGATGAACTTCGTCTGAAGGATCAGGATCGAGCGGAAAATCTGGGGCATCTGTTTCTGACACCGGGCGGTTGGAAGGCCCGGCAAATTGGGCAGAAACGATGTCGAGATTGGGAGCTGTCACGCGCAAATTCGCGTGAACTCAATTACAAAATCGTAATCTCAAATCAGCCAACTTTGCCGGCAGGTCACTTACGGCAGCGCCTTGTTCAGCCTTTCTTTGCTGATCCGGACGGGCCCCAAATCGAGATTTACCGGGTCGAACCAAACGCGCATGACAGGTATGCGTTCGCTTGGCACCCGTGCGGCTTAATGAAGATGGCGATCGCGTAGCCCACTGGCTGCCGTCGCGCCCTCGACGGCCTGATTCAGTTCGCAGGCTCCATTCGGGCCGCTCGAAGTGCTGTGAAAGCGATTCTGGCCAGGCGCCTGGGCGTCCTTCCTTTGCCATCAGTTCTGGCCTGGCGCCGCATCTCGTCGCCGATCTGGTGGCCGGGTCGGAGCCGATCATCGATGCGGCATCCTACGATCCCGGCGCTTCGATGCTTCGGCCCCGGGGAAAGGTCGCCGACTTCCAGGCGGCAGAACCTCAACTCCGTTAGCGATGGACATTCGCGTCAGCCACCCCGAAGAAAAACACCGACAGGTGTCGACCGGACCGGAGCCTGCCCGCGTCCTTTCGCCCTTTGATCATCGCTGCCGCCTGCCCTAGACATTCCCGTCATGGAACGGGCCTGGCCACGGCAGGGGTTTGCACCTCGAACGAAGAAGGCATGGTTGCAGTATGCTTCCTACGCCGGAATCGGCTGCCTCGGGCTGGTGCTGTCCTGGCTGTCGAAGGACCATCCAACGGCCATGCCCATCTGGGCGCCGTGGGATTTTTCCACCCCCGAATATCTTGCAACGGCGCTGGTGCTATTGTGGTTCATGCAGGGTCTGTCCTCCGGGGCGGCGATGCCGATCTGGCGCCGCGTCGCGTTCCTGACCGGGCTCGGCCTGATCTATGCGGTGCTGCAGACCCATTTCGAATACTGCTCGCAGCATATGTTTTTTCTGAACCGTATCCAGCATGTGGTCATGCACCATCTCGGTCCCTTTCTGATTGCGCTGGGTGGCGCGGGCGAAACGATCCGCCGGGGCATGCCCGCGCCCCTGAGGCAAGCAATCACAGCCAAGCCCGTCGTGGCAGCGATGCGCATTCTGCAGCAACCATTTCTTGCCGCCCTGATCTTCTCCGGCAGTTTCGCCTTCTGGCTCATCCCTTCCGTTCATTTCCGAGCGATGCTCGATCCTCGACTTTATGCCGTGATGAACTGGACCATGGTGCTGGACGGCATCCTGTTCTGGTCGCTGGTGCTCGATCCACGGCCGAAGCCACCGGCGCGTGTTTCCCATGGCACCAGGATAGCCCTTTCGGTGGGCGTGATGTTCCCGCAGATCGTGATGGGCGCAATCGTCAGCCTCTCTCCACGCGACCTTTATCCCTACTATAATCTGTGCGGGCGGATTTTCCCGTCGATGGGTGCGATCAACGACCAGCACATCGGCGGGCTCATCATCTGGATCCCGCCGGCCATGATGAGCGTTGTGGGCATGCTGGTCGTGCTCAATGGGCTCCGGCTACACGAAGACTCGATCAGGGAGGTCGACAAGAATGCCGCTTCGCTCGCAGCACTTTCGAGTCGCTGGACGGGACGCTAGGGCGGTTCATCGTTTCACGGAAACGCCGAACCGCCCTATTTCCTTGTTTTTGCGCAATTCCCTAGCGAAAGCGCTACGCGCTTTTCCCGGGAAAACCGTTTCACACTTTTCCTGGAATTGCTCTAGCTTGCCGCGCCTGGCAATGATGGCATGGGCCATCCTGCTTGCCTGCTTGCCGGCCTGCCTCCCGTGTTCGCCGCCGAGCAAGGCGTGACGCTGAGCGCTCCCTGGATTCGTCTGGTGATCTCGTCGCGGCCGGCGGCCGGCTATTTCGACCTTTCCAACGACAGCGACGAGATCCACCAGATCGTCGGCGCGTCCTCCCCAGCGTGCGGAACGCTGATGCTGCACCGCAGCGTCAGCCAGGGCGGCACCGACCGGATGGTCCTGGTCAAATCCGTCCCCGTTGCCGCGCATGGCAGCGTCAGCTTCGCGCCCGGCGGCTATCACCTGATGTGCATGTCTCCGGCGCCGGACCTGAAAGTGGGGAACCCGGTCCCTGTCACACTGCGGTTCGGGGACGGAGGGACCCTTTCGGCGAACTTTCCGGTACGCGGCGCGACAGGCAAATGAGCCGGCAGGAACCGGCGCGAACGTCGCCCATGCCTCAGGACACGTGGGTTGCGGCGACAAGACGTTTGAGGTCGGCGGTCACATCCGTCAGGTTGGGGGCCGCCGTTCCCAGCGACGACACCAGCACACGCGCCGCGCCCGATCCGTCAAAGACATAGATCGCCGAACTGTGGGTGACCTCGTAGGGACGGCCATCGGTCGCGGGTGTCACCGAATAGGCAAGACGGTAGCGCCGTGCCAGCACGGCGAGCTGATCGGGGGTGCCGCGCAAGCCGACGATCTGCGGCGCAAAATCTCCCACATAGTCGGCCAGCACGGAAAGCGTGTCCCGGTCGGGATCGACGGTGACGAAGAGAACTGTGACCTTGCCTGCATCGGCGCCCAGCTGAGCCAGGATTTCGGCGATGCTGGCAAGGGTCGTCGGGCAGATGTCGGGGCAGAAGGTGTAGCCTAGATAGAGCATCACCACCTTGCCACGAAAGTCGACCTCGGTCATTTCCTTGCCGTCTGGGGCGTGAGCCATGGTGAAGGAGAGCGCCGGCGATGTGCCGGTGATGTCGGTGCCATGCCATTTGGTCCTTTCCTCGCAACTTCCGAGGAGGACCGAGCCCAGACCCAGCCCTATCAAGCCAAAGGCGGACCTTCGTGAAACAGTCAGCTCGATGTCGGGCATTGCGCTGTCACTCAAAGTTGGCCACGAGCGAGGTCAGGGCGCCGCCGTCGTAGTGAATGAGCATGACCAGCGTCACGGCCGTGACCAGTACAAGGACGAAAACGCTTGCGAGGCCCGCGGCAAGGAAATTGTTCCTGCGCGTCGGCCAGGGTCCCCACTCGGCGGTTTCCCAGTAGTTCTCCTGCGCCAAAGGTTTCTCTTCATCGCCGGCCAGCGGTTCTTCGGTCATGGGGTATCCTTTTTCCGGCTGCCCTGCCCAGCGATGCTATCGACGATCCCTGCCGCGTCATTCCTGCCGGCCATCCGGCTGACCTTATCGCGGATAGATCCGGATGCCTTCGGCCACCGAATTGGCGACATGTTCGCGTGTGATGACGCCGACGACATCGCCGGCTCGCGGGATGCCGCCTCCGTGCACCACGACTGCCATGAAGGCATTCCTGCGCCATATCCGCTCGATGACGTCGGAGGCGACCATGGCCTCGCCGACGATGGTGAAATCCCGGCTGGCGATGTCGCCGAGGGTTACGCCCGTGCGAGTGCTTTCCAAACCGCGCCGCAGGCCCGTGTTGACACGCAGGACACCGAATATCTGGTCGCCCCTGGTGACCACGACATGACGAAGTCGTCCTTCCGCCTCGTGCTCGCGCAGGAAGTCGTCAAAGCCCTGCTCGACCGGCAGCACCATGATGTCGGAATCCATCACCTCGCGGGCGTGCCGCACCAGGAACATGTTGGCATGCAGCGCCTTGGGAATGGCGCGGCCACGCCGCACCAGCTTGAGCGTATAGATGTTCTCGCGCGAGAGCAGGCGCCGCACCCCGACGCTGGTGGCGACAGCCAGGATCATCGGCATGACGATGTCGTATTCGCGCGTCATCTCGAAGACCATGGTGATGGCCGTCATGACAGCGCCCGTGCCGCCGCCAACCATGGCGCCCATGCCGACCATGGCGAAGGCCGGAATGCTGACCGGCGCGCCGACCGCCTGCAGAAGAGCTCCCAGGCCTCCGCCCAGGGTCGCGCCCATGAACAGCGACGGCGAGAAGATGCCACCGGATGAACCGCCACCAAGACTGATGGAGGTCGCCAGCATCTTGCACACGAACAGCAGGACCAGCAGCCAGAGGAGGGATGTGTGGCCGTTGAGGATGCTTTCGATCGTGGCATAGCCGACACCGTCGACATAATATTGGCCGAGCGCGACGAAGAGCACATACATCAGCACGCCGAGCGCCAGCATGCCGATCACATGGCGGGTGTAGCGGCCGGGGATCCTGTCGAACAAGTCCTCGGTCAGATGCAGGCCGCGAATGAAGCCTGCGGCGGCCACGCCCGTGATTGCCCCCAAAGCCGCATAGAGGACGAGAAGGATGATGGCATTGCCATCGTCGGGAAGCAGCGGCGGCACCAGAAAGGCCGGCTCCTGGCCGAAGAACCAGCGACCGACGAAGGTTGCCGTTCCGGTCGCGATCGCCACCGGCAGGAAGGTGCTGACGCTTACCTCCGGCATCATCAGTTCGATGGCGAACATCACGCCGCCGATCGGTGTGTTGAAGGTGGCGGCGATGCCGGCACCAGCGCCGGAAGCGACCATGGCGATTCGCTGGCCGACCGGCATGTTGACGATCTGCCCCAGCGTCGAGCCGAGCGCCGAGCCGATCTGGATGATCGGCCCCTCGCGACCGACCGAAGACCCCGAACCAATGGCCACGGCGGATGCCAGCGATTTCACCAGCGCCACTATCGGCCGGATTTCGCCTTCCTTGTAATAGATCGCATCCATGACTTCCGGTACGCCGTGACCCTTCGCCTCAGGCGCGAAATTGGAAACAAGGAAGGTGACGATGACCGCGCCGACCACTGGCGCCAAAATGATGAATGGTCCCCATCGGCTTGGCGCGGTGAAAACATTGGCATCGTAGGCAATGGCGAACGTGCCGTTGAAGAACAAATTGTGCAGCAGCCCGATAAGGTCCCGAAAGACCACCGCGCCCAGCCCGGTGACGATACCGAGGCCCAGCGCAAGAAGCGAAAGAGTGAGCAGGCTCAGCCGACGACCCGGTTCATCGCCAGCGAGGTCGCCAGGTAACTCTTCTGGAGGGGAGGCAGTCCCGGTATTCCCGACTGGATCTGAACTGCTCAGCGCAGACATGTTGCTCTTGCCATGGGTTCGCTTGCCTGGAGCCGATCGGCGCCAACGAACTTGGCAGTGTCCGCGCCTTGCAGCAGCGGACGTCAGCCAAATCCTCTGGCCTTCCCGGCCACGATCGAATATGTCATGGCATGACATAAATTATCGGGATTGAGAAGAGTGGCAGAGCCTGAACGATCAACACTTGGCGATTCAGCGCACGAAAACCGTGCGGCACGCCGTCGCGGCGAGGCTGTCAACTCCGCTGATTCGGCTCCGCTTGATGACAGTGTCTACGAAGGACTGGCAGGGTTTCGTGGGGCAATGCGGCGTTTTCTTTCTTTCAGCGAAGCCACGCTGACGGCTGCCGGCATCACCTCCCAGCAGTACCAGGCGATGCTGGTGATCAGGGTGCATCCCGCTCGCGCGATCATGATCCGGGATCTCGCCAAGGAGATGCTGCTGCAGCCGAATGGAGCGGTGCAACTGGTGGATCGTCTGGCCGGCGCGGGCCTCGTCGAGCGCAGGCAGTCTCCCACCGACCGCCGCAGTGTGCTCGTCGCCATGACCGGGGAAGGCAGCCACCTGCTGGAACGCCTTGCCGCGGACCACTTGCGGGAAATGCTGCGGCAAGAACCGCTGCTGGCGGAATCGCTGCGGCGGCTGAGAAATCTGGGACGATGACGCCATGAGCGACGGCCATCGCGAAAGGTCAGGTCTGGAACCTTACGAACCGCTTAATGTCCTCAAGCCGGTCGGACCCGATATATGGATCGTCGATGGTCCGGAAATCACCCTCGCCTGGATCGGGCTAAAACTGCCATTCACCACGCGGATGACCGTGGTCAGGCTGGACAATGGAGATCTGATCCTCCACTCGCCGGTGGAATACTCGCCTGAACTGCGCTCGACCCTCGAGGCGCTGGGACCGATTCGTTTCCTCATTGCACCGAATTCGCTGCACTATTGGTGGGTACCGGATTGGAAGGCGCAACTGCCGGAGGCCATGGTTCTTGCCGTCCCTGGCCTCGAAAAGCGGGCCAAAAGGCCGATCCAGGTCGATCAACCATTGATAGACAGGAAGTCGCCCTGGCCGGACGAGATCGGTCTTCTCGTGGTCAGCGGAGATGTGCTGACCGAGGCAATTTTCTTCCACCGCTCGTCGCAGACGCTGATTTTGACAGATCTTATCGAGAACTTCGAACCGGGGCGCATCCACAGTTGGTTCTTTCGTCTGCTTGTGCGGCTTGCAGGTGCTGCCGATCCTGACGGCAAGGCGCCGATCGACATGCAGCTGAGTTTCTTCCGCTCTTCCCAGGCTTTGCGAAAGGCGGTTCGGCAGATGATCGTCTGGGCGCCGGAACGCATCATCATCGCACATGGCCGCTGGTACCAACAAAATGGGGTGAAGGAACTCAAGCGCGCCTTCCGCTGGGTTTGAACGGTCGCATGGGGGTTCTCGGGGCAATCACGATCGCCACGGTTGTCTATGTCGGTTACCTGTTCGCGCAGCTGTTGTTTGAGCAGAAACAGCCTGGCAACAGGAATACGCTTGCGACCATGGTCGGTGTTGTGGGCGTTGCGCTCTGTGTTGCCGCCATTCTCAACGTCCTGCTGGTCATTCCGCCAAAGCAGTCGATCTGCGAGATCGAACAAAAGGTCACGCATTCGAATCGGCAGTGCTTTTAGGTCGCGCTTGCCGATGGAGGCGTGGGCTGGAGTTTGGGAAGGACGCGCGGCATCGGCTTGTGGACCGCGACATGGACGAACCGTGACCTTGGCCGATCAGCACATTTCGACAATGCCAGCAGATGATCCTCGAGGCCGGCGAACGGCCACTCGCGCATAGTCCCTAAAGCTTTAAGTTCTTGTTTTTATGCATGTCGTTATGGCAAAATCGCTGCACACCCTCGGGTCAAGCCCGAGGGCATGCTTTTTGCGCGACATGCATTAGAATCGTCAGTTACAGGGATTTACCCGCGGTCATTTTTCGCAATCTGCACCGCCGCCTGGGCGGCAGCCAGCCTGGCGATCGGCACGCGGTAAGGCGAGCAGGACACGTAGTCGAGGCCAACCTTTTCGCAGAAATGGATCGAAGAGGGATCACCGCCATGTTCGCCGCAAATGCCGAGCTTGATGGCCGGCCGTGTCGCCCTGCCCTTCTCGGCCGCCATCCGCACGAGTTCGCCGACGCCCTCGATGTCGAGCGATACGAACGGGTCCTGCTCGATGATGCCCTTCTGGCGGTAGGTTTCCAGGAATGAGGCCGCATCGTCGCGCGAGATGCCGAAGGTGGTCTGGGTCAGATCGTTGGTGCCGAAAGAGAAGAATTCGGCCGTCTCCGCAATGACATGGGCGCGGATCGCCGCGCGGGGGAGTTCAATCATGGTTCCAGTCAGATAGTCGATCTTGACGCCGGTCTCTTGCATGACGCTCGCGGCAACCGCATCGATCCGCGCCTTGACGTAGTCGAGCTCCTTCACCAGGCCGACGAGCGGCACCATGATCTCGGGAACCACCAGCGCTCCGGCCTTCCTGCCAGCTTCCACGGCCGCCTCGAAAATGGCGCGCGCCTGCATCTCGGCGATTTCGGGATAGGAAACGGCGAGACGGCAGCCGCGATGGCCGAGCATCGGGTTGAATTCGTGCAGCGCCTCGGTGCGCTGCCTGAGCTTGTCCGGCGAGACCTTCATGGCGGCTGCGACCTCGGCCACCTCTTCCTCGGTCTTGGGCAGGAATTCGTGCAGGGGCGGATCGAGCAGGCGGATCGTCACCGGCAGGCCGGCCATGATCTCGAACAGTTCGAGGAAATCCGAACGCTGCATGGGCAAAAGCTTGGCAAGGGCCGTGCGCCGGTCCTTTTCCGTATCGGCCAGGATCATCTCGCGCATGGCGACGATACGGTCGCCGTCGAAGAACATGTGCTCGGTGCGGCAAAGCCCGATGCCCTCGGCGCCAAAGGAGCGTGCCATACGCGCGTCGAGCGGCGTTTCGGCATTGGTGCGCACCTTCATGCGGCGCGCGGCATCGGCCCATTCCATGATGGTGGCGAAATCGCCGGAAAGTTCCGGCTGCAGCATCGGCACGGCGCCTTTCAGCACCTGGCCGTTGGCGCCATCGATGGTGATGACGTCGCCCTTGCGGAAGGTCGATCCCATCGCCATCAGCGTGCCGGCCCGGTAATCGACGCGCAGCGAGCCGGCGCCCGACACGCAAGGCTTGCCCATGCCGCGCGCCACCACAGCGGCGTGGCTGGTCATGCCGCCGCGCGTGGTCAGGATGCCTTCCGCCGCATGCATGCCATGGATGTCTTCGGGGCTCGTCTCGATGCGCACCAGGATCGCCTTGCGGCCTTGCGCCTTGGCTTCCTCGGCATCGTTGGAGGAGAACACGATCTCGCCGGTGGCGGCACCCGGAGAGGCCGGCAGGCCGACGCCGATCACATCGCGCGCGGCCTTCGGATCGATGGTCGGATGCAGCAGCTGGTCGAGAGAGGCCGGGTCGATGCGGGCGACGGCCTCTTCCTTCGAAATGAGCTTGTCGCGCGCCATTTCGACGGCGATCTTGAGCGCGGCCTTGGCGGTGCGCTTGCCGGACCTCGTCTGCAGCATCCACAATTTGCCGCGCTCGATGGTGAATTCGAGATCCTGCATGTCGCGGTAGTGCTTTTCCAGGCGATCCGAGATGGTGACGAAAGACTGGAAAGCGTCCGGCATCAGCTTCTGCAGCGATGGCTTGTCGGAGCCGGCGGCGATGCGCGCCGCTTCGGTGATGTTCTGCGGCGTGCGGATGCCGGCGACGACATCCTCGCCCTGCGCATTCACCAGGAATTCGCCATAGAGCATCTTTTCGCCGGTCGAAGGGTTGCGGGTGAAGGCGACGCCGGTGGCCGAGGTGTCGCCCATATTGCCGAAGACCATGGCCTGGACGTTGACCGCCGTACCCCAGCTTTCGGGGATATCGTGCAGGCGCCGATAGGTGATGGCGCGGTTGTTCATCCAGCTCGAAAACACGGCCCCGATCGCGCCCCAAAGCTGCTCGTGCGGATCCTGCGGAAACGGCTTGCCGAGTTCCTCCTCGACCTTGGCCTTGTAGAGCGCGATCACGCCTTGCCATTCGATGGCCGTCAGTTCGGTGTCGAGCTCATGGCCGAGCCCGCCCTTCTGGTCTTCGAGGATTTCCTCGAACACCTCATGGTCGAGACCCATGACGACATCGGAATACATCTGGATGAAACGGCGGTAGCTGTCATAGGCAAAGCGGGCATCGCCCGAATCGGCGGCCAGCGCTTCGACCGTCTCGTCGTTGAGGCCGAGATTGAGCACGGTGTCCATCATGCCGGGCATCGACGCCCGGGCGCCGGAGCGCACCGACACCAGCAGCAATTTCGAGGGATCGCCGAAGCGGCGCCCCGTCAGCCGGCCAATATGGTCGAGGGCGACGGCGACATCCGCTTCCAGGGACGCCGGATAGCAGCGCGCGTTGGCGTAATAGGCATTGCAGACTTCGGTGGTGATGGTGAAGCCCGGCGGCACCGGCAGCCCCAGGCTGCACATCTCGGCCAGATTGGCGCCCTTGCCGCCCAGAAGGTTCCTGTCGCCGGCACGGCCTTCAGCAGCGCCATCGCCAAAGGTGTAGACCCATTTGGTCATGCTTGCTCTCCGCTTGCAGGAGATTGAAAAGATTGACGAAGCCGAAGTTTCGCCATGTCCCGGTCCGAGCGATATGATGGTGCACTGCGAAAGGCAAGGCATCGGCAAAGCCGGCCGGCCTCTACAATCGATTAAGAAAAAGCGACATCGAAAAGACTTGCAATTCGGGCGGCCTTCCTATAGAACAAACCATGAACAATCAACAGAAGCCTGCACCGATGAGATCGACGGGAAAACTCGATTACCTGGAAATGCCGGCGACCGGCGGAACGCTGGACAGCGTGAAGGCTTTCTACAGCGCCGCCTTTTCATGGTCGTTCACCGATTACGGGCCGACCTATTCGGCCTTTGCCGAAGGGCTCGACGGCGGCTTTCAGGCCGATGCCGCGGTAGCGCCGGCCAAGCCGTTGCCTGTGCTTTATTCCGAGGATATGGAAGAAACGTTGGAGGCCGTCGAAAATGCCGGCGGCACGATCGTCAAGCCGATCTTCTCATTCCCGGGTGGCAGGCGGTTCCATTTCACCGATCCGGCCGGCAATGAAATGGCGGTTTGGGGAGAATAGATGCCGTCGCCGGATAGCGGGCAATGATACCAACGCGCGACTGCGGGAACCGGTGGATCAGATGCGCGCAGTCGCCATCCCGGCATTGAGCTTTCCGCCGGCTCGTCCTATAAGGCCGCCCGCAACGGGTATGTTCCCGCTGCTGGGGCGTAGCCAAGTGGTAAGGCATCGGTTTTTGGTACCGACAATCCCAGGTTCGAATCCTGGCGCCCCAGCCAAATCTCAGATTTCGAAGTTTGGCGCTCGCGTTTTCCTCAATGCTCGCGGCCGCTGCAGCCGTTTCCACAAGGATGTCAAACGGTTGCCGAAAGACCAGCGCGCTCGACGGCAGAAACGTGGATGAAGCGTCCTGACCTCCATTGTCGACGGGCTGCCGCATCTGACCAAACGCCGAATTCGCGCCGAACACTGGAGAGGGCGCTTCCCAAATGGTCTCATTTGATGGTCGAAAACTCAAAACGATCAAAACGGAAAACTGCCGTATACTCGTGGCCCGCCCCCGGCGTCCCGGCAGGATTGCGGAAGATCGCGCCGCAGGTTGTCTGAACTTTCGGAATAGCGTCGCACAGGAAGTTCTCCTGCACCCAACTGGTTCCTTTATCTATCCATGCGCCTCCCCCGCGCAGGTCACGACCGAGGATGAGCGACCTGATCTCCGAACCGGTAAGCCGGTCCTTCGCATCCAAATCAAGCTGTTCTGGCAACTCCGGCACACCGGCCTTGTCCAGGCCGTCCAGCAGGCGCCCGATGTCAGCCGGGTTCTTGAACACAAAATACCTCTGCGTAACCAGCTGATTTGCCCCTCCATCCTTTCGTTCCAACATGACGTTCCTTAGCCTCTCGCTATAGGCGGCGACCTGGTCACTACGCCCGAGATGTGCGTAGGCCGAAACCAATACCTGCAGGCCGTAGAATTTCGGCCATGGATCGGGCGATTGGAGATCGATCCTTTCAAGGTAGTCGACGGCTTCCTCGAAACGACCCTGGCCAAATGCAGCCAGCCCAGTCTGGTAGTGCCGATGGTCATTGCCGCCTGGGTCGACACGGTTGGCCGCGTCGAGATAGTCGCGCGCCTCGTTCGGCCTGCCATTGAAACTCAGGGCTTCTGCCAGCCCGACATAGTTCAGGGGATCGCTCGGGTCGAGCGCAACTGCCTTGAACATAACCGCGACTGCCTCATCGGACCGGTGCTCGCGAACCAACAAACTGGCGACGAGCTGATAGTAGGAGGGCGAAGGATGCTTGGCCGCCTGCTCCAGGTACTTGTAGACGTTGTAAATCGCGATAATGTCCGAGACTGCCAAGGCCTTGACCCGCGGCCCGTCCATCTCCCAGTAGGCCCACGCGAGCGATGCTGCCGCCGCGCCGAAATTCGGATCGAGTTCCAGCGCCTGCTGGAATAACCTCACCGCCTGCGCAAACTCCTCTGGAGTATTGCGACGATTGTAGATTTCCATGCCCATGAGGTAAGCTTCGTAGGCTGCGGGATTGCGCGTGCCTCCTGCGAAGTCCGCCTTACCTTGGACGCTGACGAGACGGAGCTTGAGCGCGCCTGCGATGCTGGCGACGACCTTGTCCTGTAGCGCAAAGACATCCGCCCACTGGCCGTCGAAACGTTCCGCCCAGAGATGACCGGTGGTCGAGCCGTCGACCAATTGAGCGTTGATACGCATGTCGTCGCCGACCCGACGTATTGAGCCCTCCAGCATGTACCGGACACCAAGCGCCGCGGCGACCTCTGCGGGTTTAGTCTCCTTGCCCTTGTAGGCGGAAGCCGCGTTTCGCGACACGACGAACAAGCCGGGTATGCGTGCAAGTTCTGTGGTCAGGTCTTCGGTGAAACCGTCTGCCAAATAGCCTTGCGCCTTGTCGTCGCTGAGATTGTCAAATGGAAGCACGACGAGGGATGGCCGGGCGTCGGCTTTCGCGTTGGCCTCCAAAGCGGCGGGCCGAATCGTCGGCTCCCACGGTCGCCACCAAGCTGCTGCAAGGCCGACTGCGACAACTAAGACCCCGACAGAGACGGCCAGATTGCGCCAGAAGCGTGGGTGTTGATTGACATCATCCCTAGACTTTCCCGCCACCGCGGGATCGAGCAGCACCCGGTATACCTTCACCGGTTCGGCGATGTTTTTCAGCTTCCGTTCGCCCATCGGCTCAAAGCCGAAAGGCAACTTCTTCTCGACCTCTTTGGCGACCTTTCCTGAGACGCAGATGCCGCCAGGTTGCGCTAGCTGTTGAAGTCTGGCAGCGACGTTGACGCCCTCGCCATACCGGTCCTCGCCCTCGACAATCACCTCGCCGAGATTGATCCCGATCCTGACGCGAATCCGATGATCTACGGAAACGGCGGCGTTGCGTTCCACTAGGCCGCGCTGCAACGACACGGCACATTCGACCGCGTCCACGACGCTGCCGAATTCGGCCAGCAGTCCATCGCCTATCAGCTTGAAGATGCGGCCGTGGTGGCGGGCAATCTCGGGTTCGAACAGTTCCTTGCGTCCAGCACGAAGGCGCTCGAACGTGCCGGCCTCGTCGCGCTCCATCTGG
This sequence comes from Mesorhizobium sanjuanii, assembly GCF_002529485.1. Taxonomy (NCBI): domain Bacteria; kingdom Pseudomonadati; phylum Pseudomonadota; class Alphaproteobacteria; order Hyphomicrobiales; family Phyllobacteriaceae; genus Mesorhizobium; species Mesorhizobium sanjuanii. The sequence goes on along the minus strand of NZ_NWQG01000178.1, from coordinate 849 downwards.
GTGGAATAGCCCACAACATCGGCGGCGAGAATGGCGGAAAGCTTGCGGTCCATCGATCTGGCCCATCCCCGGCGGATTATAGAACCAGTTGCGCTGAAATGAAAACGACTGACCTCACCGGCGTCCGCCGTGGGTGTCTCGGGATCCAGCAGCCGTCGATAAAACTTGCGGAAGGAGTTCGCAGATACGGACGCATCAGCGGCACCAATCTTGTCATCAAGGATGGAACTGTCGCTTTCATGCAGAGCGCCAAGCAACGCTCACCTCCCGCCCTCTCGGGCAGCGATATCGAAGGAACAGCTTAGGATTGCCGGGGGTGGTGGAACAGTGCGTTGGCCCAGCCTATGACAGCTATGCGACCTGGCTACCCGCACTCAAAATAGCGAGCTGGTCGTCCCGAAAAACGGAGAAAGTGTGTTTTCAGCGCCCCCTCTACCCAGTTCTCTGAAACTAAACAGGCGGCGGCAACACCTCCGCTACGCAGCCAGCCTGATTTGCTCGAGTTCATCGAACAGATGCCGGATTTCTGGGCTTGGCGCGAGACAGCAAGTTCGAAAAGCTTCCAAGAACCGCAGCCATTTTCCTTTTTGACGTACGGCAATGGCTCTTTCGAAATGGCGCCGAAGTCGATTTGATGTCAGGCGCGCCGTAGAGCAGGCCCGAAACCCCGACAACCATTCGTCGGCTCACACGTGGGATGTGAATACGACGCTTTCCGCGCCATTCGAAGTCATTTGCGCCAAATACGCTGCTTGAAGAAGCACGGGCATCTCGCCGTCTCCTATTGGAGACGTGGCGAAGCGCAGGCATGAGCGCAAGATGGCGCCCTCACTCATCGTGCAACTATTC
>NZ_NWQG01000177.1:0-23057 GCF_002529485.1 Mesorhizobium sanjuanii | reverse complement strand
CCTTCCGGACGATATCGGCCTTTGGCACGTTGCGGTATTTCAGGCCGAAGGCGACATTGTCGAAGACGTTCTTGTGCGGGAATAGCGCGTAACTCTGGAAGACCAGGCCGATGTTGCGCTTGTAAATCGGAATGTCGTCGACCCTGCGCCCGCCGATCGAGATCTCGCCGCTGGAAATGTCGACAAGCCCGGCAATAGAACGCAGGATCGTGGTCTTGCCGCAACCGGACGGGCCCAGCAGTGTGACGAAGCTTCCCTTGCGCATGGCCAGCGAAAAATCGCGCACCGCGACGAACTTGCCGTAGGCGATTTCGATATTGCTGAATTTGACCGCCGGCTCCTCGCCGTTGACGGCCAAGTCCGGCGCCATCCCGGCCGATCCAGGCCGGGATGGCTGCAAGGTTCGCGAGTTGTCAGGCACCTTTCGAAATCCTGTCCCACTGCTTGGTCCAGGCGTCTTCGTTGTTCGCCCAGTAGACCGGATCGGCGAATGTCAACGACTTCATCGAGCCTGTCGGATCGAAGGCCGGAAGTGCCGCAATCTTGTCCGTGAGCTTGACCTTGGTCGGATCGAGGGACGGAGGATAGCTCTGGCCTTCGGCCACGGCGATGGCGGTCGCCGGATCGAGCATGAAGTTGACCAGTTCCTCGCACTCGGCCATCGGCGAGCCCTTGAGGATCAGCATGTCCTCCATCCAGGCGTAGGAGCCTGCCGGGTCGAGATAGCCGATCGGATGGTTCTGTTGTTGCAGTGCCGCGACACGGCCCGACCATGCATCGGTCACCACGATCTCGCCCTTGGAAAGCAGATCCATCAGCTCCGCGCCGGAACTCCAGAACTTCTTGGCAAGGTCGCGCGTCTCGCGAACCTTGGCCCATATGGCATCCATGTCCTTGATGTTGTTGGGGTCTTGCTTGGTATCGAGCGCCGCGTACCAGACCCGCGTGGTCATATCGGCATAGCCGCCGATCTTGCCGGCGTATTTCTTGTCGGCAAGCAGTCCGGCGCCCTTCTCCTTCGCTTCCTCCGGCGAAATCACGGTGGTGTTGTAGGCAATGCCGGTGGTGCCGTAATCGTAGGGCACGGCCGACAGTTTCGGCGTCAGCTTGCGGAACGGTTCGATCATCGGCTGAAGCACATTCGCCATGTTGGGAATGTTGGCCTCGTTGATCTCCGAAACCATGCCGGCGTTCACGTATTTGATGTAATAGTTGACGCCGGACGAGTGGACGACCTGAAAGTCGCCCGACTTCGATGTCTTTATCTTGGTGATGATCTCGTTCTCGTCGCCGAACGTCCCCTGCACGACGCCGACGCCCGTCTTGGCCGTGTAGGGCTTGAAGGCATATTTATCGATCGCTTCCTGCACCGTGCCCCCCCAGCCGTCGAAGCGGATTTCCTTGGCGGCGGCGAGCGCCCGCCCCATCCACGGCATCGACAGGCCCGCGGATGTCGCGGCGGCGGCCGTCAGCGTGAGGAAAGTTCGGCGGCTGAGGTCGCCGTTGACATACCCCTCATGCAGCCTTTCAAGCCGCCTGGTGTTCGACATTTTCATTGTCATTCCTCCTTGGTTTGTTGCGTCTTCTCAATCGGGTGAAGCCCTGCAGGATGAGCCCGCCGATCAGCGGAATGCCGACCGTCACCAGGATCATGACCGTGCCGAGCGCGTTGATCTCAGGGCTTATCGAAATCTTCAGCATCGACAGTATCTGGGTCGGCATCGTTTCGACGCCGGCCGGGCGCCAGAACAGGCTTGCCGACGTGTTGTCGAACGAGATGGTGAAGGCGAGCAGTGCGCCGGCGACCACCGCCGGGATGAGCAGCGGCAGGGTGATCTCGCGGAACGATGCCGAGCGCGAGGCGCCGAGCGAAAGCGCTGCTTCCTCATAGACGCGCCGGATGCCGACCATGCGCGCCTGGACGATCAGCACGACATAGGGCATGGCAAGAAGAATGTGCCCAAGCACCAGCAGAAGCAGCGTTCGCGGTTGGTCGACTGCCTTGATCAGCACCAGCAGGCCGACGCCGAGAATGGTTTCCGGCACCAGCGCCGGCAGGATCACCAGCGTGCTCAGCGTCTGTTTGCCGGGGAACTCGAACCGTACCAGCGCGAAGGCGGTCACGACGCCCAGGGCCGTGGTGACGAGCGCGGTTACCAGCGCGATCCATAGCGAGGTCCGGAATGCCGCAAGAACCTGTTCGTTTTCGAGCAATTTGCCGTACCACTGCAGGCTGAAACCTGTCATCGGGAAGCCGCCGAACATCGACGAATTGAACGACAGCACGATGGTTGCGATGATCGGCGCGAACATGAAGATATAGACGCATAGCGTGACGAAACCGGTTAGCCGCCAGGCCGATCTGCCTTCCTTGTCGCGATGCGCCGCGCTCATCCGGACAGCCCTTTGACGATCTGGGACATGCCCATGTAGCGGGTGTAGACAGCCGCGAAACAGCCCAGCACGACGAACAGGACAATGGAGAGCGTTGCACCCATCGGCCAGTTCAATTGCCCCATGATGGTGTCGTAGATCAGGTTGCCGAACAGCGCATCACGACCAGAGCCGAGCAATTGCGGCGTCACGTAGCTGCCGGCCGCCAGCACGAAGCAGAGCAGCAGACCGGCGCCCAGGCCGGGCAGCGAAAGCGGCAGCGTGACCTCGCGAAACGCCTGCGCGCTGGTGCAGCCCATCGAGCGGGCCGCGGCTATCAGCGTTCGGTCGATGCTTTCAAGGCTGACATAGACATTGAGGATCATGTAGGGCAGCAGGAAGTGCAGCAGGCCCATGATGACCGCGCCCTCGGTGTAGAGCATCTGCAAAGGCTCGTGGATCAGACCAAGCTGGAGCAGCGTGACGTTGATGATCCCCTGTTCGCCCAGGATATGGATCCACGAGAATGTGCGGATGGTGAAGCTGATCCAGAACGGCACGATGAGCAAAAGCAGCAAAAGCCATTTGTGCTTGAAGGTCGTTGCCCAGATGAAATACGCCGGAAAATAGCCGAGAACCCCACAGATGAGCGCGGTGACGGCACCCACTCGCAGCGTCTTGAACAGAAAGCCGTGGTAATAGCTGTCGGTGAAGAATTCCTGCCAGTTCGCCAGTGTCAGCGTGGTCGCCTCAACCCCGGCCGTGACGAAGGTGAAGAAGGTGTAGACCGCCATCACGGCGATCGGAAGCACCAGGAAAAAGACCAGCAGCAGCAGCACCGGCGCGACCAGCGTCCATGCCAGCCGCGAATCGTACAATGTCCATCCCTTGGTCATGCGCACTCATGTGCCCGCGCCGTCTTTTGCGGCGCTGTTGTTCCCGCAACCAAGATTGGGTGATCGGAGCGTCGATGTCTACAGGCTGGAGACAGATTCTGCCGGGTCCCCTGCACGGGCAACGGCACGGCACACGACGGTTCAGTTCCAACGCTGGCCTAGCGCGGTCTTAGGCGGCCGCATCAAGCCCCTTCGCCGGCACGTAGTTGAGGATCGGGCCGAGCCAGCGTTCGATCTCGGCCAACGGCATGGCCTTGCGCCGCGCGTAGTCCTCGACCTGGTCGCGTTCGACCTTGGCGACGCCGAAATAATAGCTTTCGGGATGCGACAGATAGATGCCGGACACGGATGAGCCCGGCCACATCGCAAAACTCTCGGTCAGACTGACGCCAGCATTGCGCTCGCCGTCGAGCAAGCGAAACAGCGTCGCCTTCTCGGTGTGGTCGGGTTGCGCCGGATAGCCGGGCGCCGGGCGGATGCCGCGATAGGGCTCGCCGATCAGGTCGTCAGGAGCCAGGTTCTCGTCGGGTGCATAACCCCAGAACTCCTTGCGCACCTTTTCGTGCATGCGCTCGGCGAAGGCTTCGGCAAAGCGATCGGCCAGCGCCTTGACCATGATCGAGGAATAATCGTCGTTGGCCCGCTCGAAACGCTCGGCGATCGCCACTTCCTCGATGCCGGCGGTGACGATGAAGCCGCCGAGATAGTCGGCCTTGCCGCTGTCGGCGGGTGCGACGAAATCCGACAGCGCGACATTGGCCTTGCCGTCGCGCTTGGCCAGTTGCTGGCGCAGCGTGAAGAAGGTCGCCAGTTCCTGCAAGCGCTTATCGTCCGTGAACAGCCTGATGTCGTCGCCGACGGCGTTGGCCGGCCAGAAGCCGATCACACCCTTCGGCGCGAACCATTTTTCCGCGATGACCTTCTTCAGCATCGCCTGCGCATCCTCGAACAGCTGGCGTGCCGCCGGCCCTTGAGCCTCGTCCTCGAGGATCTTGGGATAGCGGCCCTTCAACTCCCAGGTCTGGAAGAACGGCGTCCAGTCGATATAGCGCGCGAGTTCTGCCAGATCCCAGCCTTCGAAGACTTTGACGCCGAGGAAGGACGGCTTCGGCGGCTCGTAGGCCGACCAGTCGACCTTGTGCGCGTTGGCCCGCGCCCTGGCCAGCGGCAGGCGCTGCTTGTCGGCTTCTGAGCGCGCATGCGCATCGGCAACCTTCCTGTATTCGGCGCGGACGTTGTCGACATAGCCGCCCTTGGCCTCGTTCGACAGCAGCGCCGACACCACGCCGACCGCGCGGCTGGCATCGGCGACATAGACCGTCTGGCCGCTGGTGTAGCGTGGGTGGATCTTGACCGCCGTATGCACGCGGCTGGTGGTCGCGCCGCCGATCAGGAGCGGAATGTCAAAACCTTCGCGTTCCATCTCGGCGGCCATATGCGCCATCTCGTCGAGCGACGGCGTGATCAGGCCGGACAGGCCGATGATATCGACCTGCTGCTCGCGCGCCGTCTGCAGGATCTTCGCCGCCGGCACCATGACGCCGAGATCGATGATCTCGTAATTGTTGCAGGCCAGAACCACGCCGACAATGTTCTTGCCGATGTCGTGGACATCGCCCTTCACCGTCGCCATCAGGATCTTGCCGGCGGTCTGGCGCTCGCCATTGTCGACGCCGTTGGCGGCGTTGGCCAGCTTCTCGGCCTCCATATACGGCAGCAGCCCGGCCACCGCCTGTTTCATGACGCGGGCGGACTTCACCACTTGCGGCAGGAACATTTTTCCCGCGCCGAACAGGTCGCCCACGACATTCATGCCCGCCATCAGCGGGCCTTCGATGACATGCAGCGGCCTTTCGGCCGCACGCCGCGCTTCGTCCGTGTCAGCGTCGATGAATTCGGTGATGCCGTTGACCAGCGCGTGCGAAATACGCTGCTCGACCGGCCAGTCGCGCCAGGCGAGATCACGCTCCCGCGCTTCCTTGCCGGCCGTGCCCTTGAAGCGTTCGGCGAGTTCCAGCATACGTTCGGTCGCCGTGCCGCCGCCCTTCGGCTCGCGGTTGTTAACGACATCCTCGCAGGCTTCGCGCAGTTCCGGATCGATCGTGTCGTAGACGGCAAGCTGCCCGGCATTGACGATGCCCATGTCCATGCCCGCCTGGATGGCATGGTAGAGGAACACGGCGTGCATGGCCTCGCGCACCGGCTCGTTGCCGCGGAACGAGAAGGACAGGTTCGACACGCCGCCCGAAATATGGACATGCGGCAGCGTCGTGGTGATCTGCCTAGCTGCCTCGATGAAGTCGACGCCGTAATTGTTGTGCTCTTCGATGCCGGTGGCGATGGCAAAGACGTTCGGATCGAAAACGATGTCCTCGGGCGGGAAACCGGCCTGCTCGGTCAACAGCTTGTAGGCGCGGGTGCAGATTTCGACCTTGCGCGCTTTGGTGTCGGCCTGGCCGTCCTCGTCGAAGGCCATGACGACCACGGCCGCGCCATAGGCTCGCACCAGCCTGGCGTGATGCAGGAACGCCTCCTCGCCCTCCTTCATCGAGATAGAGTTGACCAGCGGCTTGCCCTGCACGCATTTCAGGCCGGCCTCGATGATCTCCCATTTGGAACTATCGATCATCACCGGGACGCGCGCGATATCAGGCTCGGCCGCGATCAGGTTGAGGTACTCGACCATCGCCTTCTTCGAATCGATCAGGCCCTCGTCCATGTTGATGTCGATGATCTGGGCGCCGTTGGCGACCTGGTCGCGGGCAACATCGAGCGCGGTGACATAGTCGCCCGCCGTGATCAGCTTCCTGAATTTCGCCGAGCCCGTAACATTGGTGCGCTCGCCGACATTGACGAATGGAATCTCGTCGGTCAGCGTGAACGGCTCCAACCCGGACAGGCGCATCCTGGGTTCAATGTCGGGAACAGCGCGCGGCGGATGTTTCTTCACCGCCGCCGCGATGGCGCGGATGTGGTCGGGCGTCGAGCCGCAGCAGCCGCCGACGATGTTGACCAGGCCCTCGCGGGCGAAACCCTCGATCTGCGCGGCCATGAATTCCGGACTCTCGTCATATTGGCCGAATTCATTGGGCAGGCCGGCATTCGGATAGGCGCAGACAAAGGTGTCGGCGACGCCTGATATTTCGGCCAGGTGCGCGCGCATGGCGTTGGCGCCCAGTGCGCAATTCAGCCCGATCGTGAACGGGCTGGCATGGCGCACCGAATGCCAGAAAGCCGTCGGCGTCTGACCAGAGAGCGTACGGCCGGACAGGTCGGTGATGGTGCCGGAGACCATCACCGGCAGGTGGACGTCCTTCTCGATGAAGATCTCGTTGCACGCGAAGATCGCCGCCTTGGCGTTCAGCGTGTCAAAGATGGTCTCGATCAGGATGATGTCGGCGCCGCCGTCGATGAGACCGCGCAGCTGCTCGCCATAGGCAAGGCGCAATTCGTCGAAGGTCACGGCGCGGTAGCCGGGATTGTTGACATCCGGCGACATCGAGGCGGTGCGGTTGGTTGGCCCCAGCGCGCCGGCGACGAAGCGGCGTTTGCCGTCCTCCTGCTCGGCCCGCAACGCTGCCCTGCGCACCAGCCGCGCGCCGTCGCGGTTCAGCGCGTAGACCGCATCCTCCATGCCGTAATCGGCTTGAGCGATGGCGGTCGAGGAGAAGGTGTTGGTCTCGAGGATGTCCGCCCCTGATATGGCGTACTGATAGTGAATCTCCTCGATCGCTCTGGACTGCGTCAGGATCAGCAGGTCGTTGTTGCCCTGCTGGTGGCAGGCGCAATCGGTGAATTTGTCGCCACGGAAGTGGTTCTCGTCGAAGCCTAGGCCCTGGATCTGCGTGCCCATGGCGCCGTCGAGGATGAGGATGCGTTCGCGCGCCGCCGCCGTCAGCGCCGCCAGCACTTCCGAACCGTCGGGCTTTGCCGCGACGGGGCCGAACAAATCGTCCAGCGGTGAAGGGTTTTGCGACATTTTCCATCCTCAAGGCGACAGTCGCGTTTAAGTCACATAAAGACATCTTTATGTCAATATACGCCTTTTGTTTGCCTCTGTCACGCATCTCGAGCGCAAACTGCTGCTCGGCAACCGCAAGGCCGACAAGCATGATCGGTGAGCGTCAAGGAACAGCCTGTTGAAGGATGTCCGGCGATTGCCCGACTGACATACGCTCGATGATCGTTGTCGGCATGACGATCCTTTCGGGCGGTCTGTCATCCCCCTTCAGGCGGCGCACCAGAAGCTCGGCGACGCATTTGCCGAGTGCGTAGACCGGTTGGTCGACGACGGTGATGGGCGGCGTTGTCACGCTGGTCCAATCGGCGTCGTGGAAGGTGATCAGCGAGATGTCCTGCGGAATACGCAGGCCGCATTCCCGGATGGCCTTGAACACCTCCAGCGCCACGACGCTGTCGGATGCAAGGATCGCTGTCGGCCGCTCGGGGTGATCGAGAAGCGCATGCGTCACCGCCGGCGATCTGTCGGAGCGTCCGGCTCCAAAATGGATGTTGCGCTCGGCTCCCTCTATGCCGGCTTCCCGGCAGGCGTCGAGAAAACCCAAAATGCGCTCACGCACGCTGGACGTGTTGATCCTCGACTCGTTGCCGCAGAAATCTCCCGACAGTTCCGCAGCGGTTAGATAGCCGATCCTGGTATGGCCGGCTCGTGTCAGGATGCGGGTTGCGCGCAGGGCGGCATCACGGTCATCGACGGTGACCGTATCGACATCGAGATCCGGCAGCGCCCGGTCAAGAAGCGCCAGGGGACAGCCGGACTGGGCAACCTCCACAAGATGCGCGATCTCTCCCGATTGGGCCGGCGTGACGATCAGACCATCAACCTGCTTTGCCATGAGGACGCGTATCGCACTCTTTTCCGCTTCGACCTGCTCGCCCGAATTGGCCAGGATGACATTGATGCCCGATAGACGCGCCGCGTCGCTTATGCCGCGCACCGCCAGCGAGAAGAACGGATTTTCGATGTCGCCGACGACCACACCGATGCTGCCGGAACGTCCGGTCGTCATGCTGCGCGCCAGCTCGTTCGGACGATAGTCGAGCGCCTTCGCAGCCTCGAGCACGGCGGCGCGCACGGTCTTGCTCACCCTACCATAGCCACCCAGGACACGCGCTGCCGTCGCTTTCGAGACCTTCGCCTGGCGGGCGACGTCGCTGACTGTGATGGAAGGAGCCTTGGGCGGACGTTTCATTGTGGAAAATCGCTTCTCAATTCGTTGACGGATGGTCCGTCTGGTGATTACAAATGTCAAGAGACCGGTCTCAATCCTATTTGAGACCGGTCTCATAACCAAAAAGAGCGCCAAAGGCGCCCCTGTCGAGCCGTAGCGAAAATTGGCGCGTGTCCGTTGTGAAAGCTTTCAGCGCTCCGCGGACCGATCTTCAGAGTGGAGAACAACAATGAGCATCAGCCTTCTAACATCGAGCCCGCGGCAACGCATCGGCTCCATCATCTTCGCCATCGCGCTGGCTGCCCTGTCCTTGCCCAAGGCATGGGCCGCCGGCGACAATCCCTACAATCTGATCGATGCCAAGACCATCAGCGTCGGCACGATGGGCGACGCCAAGCCGTATGCCTTCGCGACCACGGAGGGGAAATTCACCGGCTTCGACATCGAATTCTTCCTCAACGTCGTGAGCCGGATGGGCTTCAAGGCGGATCAGGTCACCTTCACCGGCCAGGAGTTCTCGGCACTCATGCCCTCGGTTGCCAATGAACGCTTCGATGTCGCGGTTGCCGCCATCGGCACCACGGCGGAGCGGAAGAAAAACGTCGATTTCTCCGATGGCTATCTGGCCGGATATCTGTCGGTGCTGACGGCAGACGCCAAGATCACCAGCGCCGAAGGGCTGGCCGGTAAGCGCCTCGGGGTCGTCCAAGGCACGCTGCAGGAGATCTATGCCGCGAAAAGCTTCAAGAATACGGACCTGGTAAAATTCCCGGACAATAACTCCGCCATCGCAGCGCTCAACAATGGCACGGTCGACGCACACTTCCTCGATTACGAGGCGGCGAAACAATATGGCGAGCGCTATCCGGCCTTGAAGATAGCGATGAACATTCCCTCCTTCGACGCGCCAGCCGGCTTTGTCATCCGCAAGGGCAACGATGCATTCCGTGAAGCGCTCAACAAGGGCATTCACGAGGCGATGGAAGACGGCACCTGGAGGGATCTGTACCAGAAATGGTTCCCTGGATCGCCGATGCCGGAGCAGTACCTTCCCAAGAAGAACTGATCTGCAAGAGGCCGCTGGCGCTCGTGCCGGCGGCCCCTAAGACGCGACGCGCGTTGGGTCTTTGTCTTCAGGCATGTCGAGATCGCGCGACCGGCGGAGCCGTCGTCGTCGCCGGACAGGTTGGCAAATGAATTGGCTTGAGAATCTTCAGCGCAGCTTTTTCGACTGGGAGGCGATGGCATCGGTCTTGCCAACCATGCTCGCCGTCGGGTTGAAAAATACGCTTATCCTGGCGGCGTCCTCGACCGTGATCGGCGTTCTCCTCGGCATGGTCCTTGCTGTGATGGGCATATCGCGCTCCGCCTGGCTGCGGATTCCGGCGCGGGTCTACACCGACATCTTCCGCGGACTGCCCGCCATCCTTACCATCCTGCTGATCGGCCAGGGGTTCGCGCGCATTGGCCGGGACATCTTTGGCCCCTCCCCATATCCCCTTGGCATCCTCGCGCTCAGTCTCATCGCCAGCGCCTATATTGGCGAAATCTTTCGCTCGGGCATCCAGAGTGTCGAAACCGGCCAAATGGAAGCGTGCCGCGCTCTCAGCATGAGCTATGGCCAAGGCATGCGGCTGATCGTGATCCCGCAGGGTGTGCGCCGCGTGCTTCCTGCCCTGGTCAATCAATTCATCGGCAATGTGAAGGATTCCAGTCTCGTCTACTTTCTCGGCCTGCTTGCCTCCGAACGCGAGATTTTCCGGATCGGACAGGATCAGGCAGTTGTCACCGGCAACCTGTCGCCTCTGCTGCTGGCTGGCATATTCTACCTGATCATCACGGTGCCGTTGACCCATGTGGTCAATCACATCGACAATGGTTTGCGGCTCGGCAAGCAGAAGCCTGGCGGCGTCGTCAGCGGCCTCGTAGAGGTCGGTGAACTGGAGAGCGGCGAAGCCTCGGCGTCGCCCGACGGGAGTGTCGCACCGCCAGCTTTCAAGGCTGGCAGCCTGGACGTTCGCGATCTCGACATGGCCTATGGCGAGTTACAGGTCCTTAAGCAGATCAGACTCAAAGTCGAGCCGGGGACGGTCACCTGCATCATCGGGCCGTCGGGTTCGGGAAAATCGACGCTGCTGCGCTGCCTCAACCGGCTGGTCGAGCCGAAGGCGGGCGACGTGCTGCTCGACGGCGAGAGCATCCTTGCGATGAGACCGGAGAGACTGCGCCGGCGCGTCGGCATGGTCTTTCAGCATTTCAACCTGTTCCCGAATCATACGGCGCTCGAGAATGTCATGCTCGCCCTCACCAGGATCAAGGGCATGGCGAAAAGCCAGGCCAGGCGCCAGGCGGAAGCACGCCTTGCCGAAGTGGGGCTTGCCGCGCGAAAGGACTACCGGCCCAGCCGCCTTTCCGGTGGCCAGCAGCAGCGCGTGGCGATTGCCCGCGCACTGGCGATGGACCCCGAGGTCATCCTCTTCGACGAGGTGACAAGCGCGCTCGATCCCGAACTCGTCAAGGGCGTCCTCAATCTCATGGCCGATCTCGGTCGGCGCGGCATGACGATGATCGTGGTCACTCATGAGATGGCCTTTGCCCGCAAGGTCGCGGATCAGGTCGCCTTCATGGATGAGGGCCGCATCGTCGAAGTCGGCCCGCCGGCGGACATATTCGACAGACCGAAGAGCCCACGGCTCAAGCAATTCCTCGCCGAGGTTCTATGACAATGCCGCCGCGAGCGAGTCGGCCCTGCGTACGCACCGAAACCAATCTCCTGATCATTGAAAGTTGAATTCCATGACTCATAGCTCCGCCCACAAAGTTGTTGTCATCGGTGGCGGCATCTTCGGCGTATCCTCGGCCGTCCATCTCGCCCGCCTCGGCGTTGAGACGACGATCGTCAACGACGGACCGGTCGCCAATGGCGCCTCATCGCGCTCGCTTGCCTGGCTCAATTCCGCACGCAAGCGCTCGGCCGCGTATCACAAGCTGCGCATGCTGGGCCTCGACCGTTACAGGAGGCTTGCGGCCGGAACCGACTGCGGCGCATGGTTGCGCTTTGACGGTGGCCTTACCTGGGACGGCGACGATGCCTCCAACCAGATTCCCGAGATATTCCGCCATGAGCAGGCGATCGGCTATGAGACCCGGTTGCTGGCGCCCGGCGATATCGCCGCCGTCACTCCGGGCGTCGACGCAAGAGCCGTTTCGCCTCAGGGCGCGATCTTCAACGCCGGGGAAGGCTGGGTCGATTTGCCCTCGCTTATCGGCTCGCTGCTGGAGGAATTTCTCGCGCTCGGCGGCCGTGTCATCACCGATGCCGGCGGCGCGGATGTCACTCTTGCCAATGGCCGGGTCAGCGGTGTGAAGACCGCCTCCGGCCAGGCCATTGCTGCCGATTCAGTCGTGGTTGCGACAGGCCCGGCGGTGCCGAGCATGGCGGCGAAAGCGGGCAAGCGCGTAGGCGACGGCACGACCCGTGCGCTACTCGTTGTCACCAAACCGATCCAGCACCCGCTTCGAGCTGTACTGAACACGCCACGCGTCGCCATCCGGCCGACGCCGGACGGCGCCTTCGCGCTCGACTCGGCCTGGTCAGAGGACGAAGTCATTGTGCGCGATGACGGCACCTTCGAGGCAAAGCCGTCGACAATTGCAGGACTGCTCGATGAAGCCTCAAAAGTGCTGGATGGAAATCCGACGCTCGTCCTGAAGAGCTATCACACCGGGCTAAAGCCAATTCCGGCGGACGGAGAGCCGGTGATCGGCCAATTGACCGGCATTCCGGGTTATCACGTCATCTTCAGCCATAGCGGTGCGACGCTCGGCCTGGTCGCGGGAGAGTTGCTGGCCGAAGAAATCGTCACCGGCACGCCCGACCCGATGCTCGCAACGTTCCGGCCCGGAAGGTTCGACGGCTGATTGGGAGCAGGCGGCCTGCCGCTAGGCCGCTGAAGCCGTTCCGCCTGCCCCTGCCTGCCTACCCCACCCACTTCTCGTAGTCGGATACGAGCAGGTGCAGCGGTGCGACATCCTCGTCGATGTCCGCGAAGCGGCCGATCGGTTCGCGAAAGACATTGTCGGTGAGATCGTCGTTGACGGTCGAAACCTCGCCGATCAGCACATCCTTGCCCTCGGCCCAGAAGGCGTGCCAGACGCCCGGCAGAAGCGTGACGCTCTGGCCGGGGTCGAGCTTCAGGAGCCCGCCCGCCGGCAGCCTGTGGATGGTTCCGTCGACAGGCACCGAAACCTCGGCCTTCGGATCGATGCCGCCATCGCGATCGTGCATGAACAGTTCCAGCACCAGCTTGCCGCCGCCACGATTGATGATGTCTTCGGCCTTGATGTTGTGGCGGTGCATTGGCGACAGCTGATCCTTGCGCGAGATCATGATCTTCTCGGCATAGAGCATGCCCATGCCCCTCTTCATGTCCTCGTAGCGACCGTTGCGAACGGTGAACAGGAAGAGGCCGAGTTCGCTGAACTTGCCCTGGCCGTAATCGGTGATGTCCCAGCCGAGCCGGGAGGAGAAGATTGCCGACGAATCCTGCCGGCGCGCCTTCATGTCTTCCGGCGACCAATAGGCGAAGGGCGGCATGATGTAGCCGAACGAGCGAATGAAGGTGTCGGCATCGCGGATGATGTCGTTGACGGTGGAGCGTTTCATGGTCGTGATCCCTTCTTCAGGCGGCGCCTATAGCGCATAACCGAACACCGATCCGGTGTCGACGTAAACTCCATGCTGGCCTCATGACATCCGGACCGATCAAGGCCATAAGTCCAGTCAAATTCCCAGGGTGACAATCCATGCGCAGCATAGACGACCTCGATACGCCCGCGATCCTGATCGACGCCGCCCGCGCCGAAGCCAATATCGCGCGGGCGCAAGCCCATGCGGACCGCCATGGGCTGAAGCTCAGGCCGCATATCAAGACGCACAAGCTGCCCTATTGGGCCAAGAAGCAGGTCGCGGCCGGCGCGGTCGGCATCACCTGCCAGAAGATCGGCGAAGCCGAGGTGATGGCCGATGCCGGGCTGACCGACATCTTCTTACCCTACAACATTCTCGGCCGCGCCAAGCTGGAACGGCTCAAGGCACTGCATGGCCGTGTCACCCTGTCGGTGACGTTGGACAGCGGGGAGACGCTCGACGGACTTGCCGCCACCTTCACCGATGCCGGGCACCGGTTGCAGGTGCTGGTGGAATGCGACACCGGCATGGGCCGCTGCGGGGTGCAGTCGCCTGACGAGGCGGTGGCGTTGGCCCGAGAGATCGCCGGGGCCAAGGGGCTCGTCTTCGGCGGGCTGATGACCTATCCGGCAGCCGGCCGCGCCACGGAGGCTGAAACCTGGCTTGCCGGCGCACGCGACGCGCTTGCGGCCTCCGGCCTTGCCTGCGAACGCATTTCCAGCGGCGGCACACCGGATATGTGGCGCTCGGGCGAGGACAGCATCGTCACCGAATACAGGCCGGGCACATACATCTATCTCGACCGCTACCAGGTCGCCAAAGGCGTCGGCAGCCTCGACGATTGCGCGCTGACGGTGCTGTCGACGGTGGTCAGCCATCCGACACCGGCGCGCGCCATCCTCGACGCCGGCAGCAAGGCGCTCTCCAGCGACACGCTGGGGCTTGCCGATTTCGGCGAATTGCTGGGTATTCCCGACGCCAGGGTGACAGGGCTGAGCGAAGAGCATGGCAATGTGACGCTTTCAGGCGAGACAGAACTTCGCATCGGCGAGCGCGTACGCGTCGTGCCCGACCATTGCTGTGTGGTGACGAACCTATTCGACGAGGTGCATCTGGTCGACGGCGACAAGGTGCTTGAAACGCTGCCGGTAACAGCGCGCGGCCGGATGGGGTGAGCTTGGCGTTGTTCGGACCGAACGACCGTCTGGCTCAGGGTTGGACGAGCGGACCCAGCGCAACCCTCAATGGGTCAAGCGCATCGCCGTATAGTCTCCAGCGCTCGACCGAGGACGAATAGATCGGCTGGCGCACCTGCCAGCGGCTTGGCGTTCGCACCGTGCGCTCGGTTTCGTGGAAACGCAGACACGCATCGTCCCATTCGACGCCGAGAAATTCGATCAACCCACGAGCGCGAGTTTCGAAATCGGCCACGGTTTCTTCGTAGGGCATGTCGTGGATGGCCAGCGGAACGACCTTGGCCCAATGGCGCATCAGGCGATCATATTGCCGATAATACTGCCCAAGCTTGGTCAGATCGGCATTGTAGCCGTGGGCATCGGAGAAATTATGCATGAAACAGGACGTGCAATTGTCCATCGGGTCACGCCGACAGTGGACGATGCGGGCATTCGGTAAAATGAGGCTGATGAAGGCCAGCAGCTCGAAATTATGCGGCATCTTGTCGACGACACGCGCCGCCTTGCCATTGCGCTTGTTGAGATGGTCGAGATATTTCGAGCCAAGTTCCCTCGCCTTCGTCGGCGTGAGCGCCGCCATGGCCTTGGCGAAAATCGCCGGATCAAGCTGGTCGAATCCGAGTTCGCCGGCCAATGAACGGATGATGGGCAATTCGCCGGCGCCATGGATATCGTGATGGCTGGCGCATATCTGCTCGGTCAGCGTCGTTCCTGAACGTGGCATGCCGACGATGAAGACCGGCCGTTCGGACGGATTGCCGAATTTTGGCCGCGCTTCGAAAAAGGCGGCGTCGAAAGTCTCGATGAAACTGTCATAGAGCCGCGTGTGCAGGGCAATGTCGAAATCATTGCCGGAGATTGCCTTGGCCCTGGCGAAATGGTGGATGGCCGGGCGATACTCGTGCTGGTCGTTGAGGATTTTTCCGGCGGCGTGATGCAGGTAAACCCGCTCGCGATCGGTGGTCATCGGCAATTCAAGGCGGGCTTGCACCAAGGCCAGGGTGGGATCGCCCTTGACGGCCCGACGTGCGAGCGCCAACCCGGACAGCGCCTCGACATTCGCCTTGTCAATGGCGATGGCGTGGCCAAAGCATTCGACCGCTTCGGCTTGCCGGCCCATGTCGGTGAGCAGGTCGCCCAGACCGACCAGCGCCTTCAGCGATTGGCCGTCGACCGCCAGCGCGCGGCGATAGAAACCTTCGGCGATGTCGCCCTCGAGTTGGCTCCGGTAGGATTTGCCGAGATTGCACAGGGCCTCGACAAGCCGGCCGTCGAGCTCGATCGCTTTTCTCAGGTGCTTGCGCGCCAGGTCGATGTTGCCGGTCAGGTTGTAGGCGTTGCCGAGGTTGTTGCGGAAAATGGCGTTGCCCGGTTCAAGCTTGACCGCGCTCTTCATAAAGTCGATGGCCGTCTCAATTTGTTGGGCCTCGATCGCCAGCGTGCCCATCAGATTGAGCGCCATGGCGTTTTTGGGCTGCCGGCGAAGCACGGTCTGGTAGCAGAACTCGGCTTCGCGAAACCGCTTGCGGCGCTGCAGGTCGATACCGCGCTGCAACGTCTGCGGCACCGGCTCGCCGGCGGGCGGGAGAAAGTCCTGGACCATGGCCGGAAGACCGACAGGCTGCCGGCGTGGCAAGAGCGGCATCCTTCACCCCCAATCGCCGGACATCACGGCAATCAGCGTGAACCAATCAGAATTTGAATGTAACGCCAAGCTGCAGATTGTGGGAATTCAACTTGCCGTTCGAGAATTCGGCAGCGCTGTCGCGGGAAGAATCGAAGTCGACGGCAGAGACGGCCTTGAACCTGTAGCCGAAATCGAGGTCGATATTCTGCGCCAGCGCGTAGGTGACGCCGGCTCCCGCCTGGCCGGCAAAACCCCACCCACCAGATCCGTATCCATACTCATGACCACCCCAAGTCGTGTCGGCGGTTACATAGGCGGCGCCGATGCCGCCGCCGACGTAGATCTTGGCATCTCCAAACTGAGCAACGTCCGCCCAGACGTTGGCGAGCAGATAGGTAGCGGACAAATCGCCGTCAGCCGGATACCCATGAAAGATACCCTCGTCATATGTATTCGCCTTGTAGCGTGCATAAGACAGTTCGCCTTCGACGCGGAACATATCGTTGATCCGCATGCCGACCGCGCCGCCGACCACGAAGCCGGTGTCGAAGTCCATCGAAAAGTCTTGGTTATAATAGTCGGAATGCGTTTTCACGTCACTGGGGAAGCTGGCGCCACCAAACAGCGTGACGTACCAGAGATTCTGAGCCGCCGGAACTTCGACCGCCGCAGCGTCTGCGGCATTGGCTGAGCTCCAGCCAAGCGTCAAGGCCATTACGGAGACACCAGCGAGCAGACGCAATTTCATCGGCAAAATCCCCCACGGCAATTAACAGGCAAACATAATGCATCACTTCTGGTGCATGGCTTAACTGTCAACAGTGAAAACGAGTGCCGAGTCGAAGTTATGGAGATCGCTGTTGCAGCATTGCAACATGCCTGCGTCGGCTGGTCACGGATAATGTTGATGGCAGGATATGTGGCTGTCGGACAAACCAGAGTGAAATGACGACCAAGTCAGCGCCCTCTAATGGCGCTTGTCGGCGTGCCGGGCCGCGACACGGCGCATGGAAATGACGCGGCGGCGTCGGATTTCGGTTCGCATCGCCATCAAATGCAGCGCGAAGAACAGCACGGTGAAGCCTAGCGCCATCACCAGCAGCGGCCTCAGCATGGACGGGTCGATGGTCGAGCCGCCCATGCGGAACACCGAAGCCGGCTGATGCAGCGTGTTCCACCAGTCGACCGAGAATTTGATGATCGGGATGTTGATGAAGCCGACCAGGGTGATGATGGCGGCGGCCCAGGCGGCGCGGCTTGCGTCGTCGAGCGCCCGGGTCAGCGCAATGATACCGAGATACATCAGGAACAGAACGAAGACAGAGGTCAGCCGCGCGTCCCACACCCACCAGGTGCCCCACATCGGCTTGCCCCAGATCGAACCCGTGATCAGGGCAAGCGCCGTAAAGACGGCGCCGATCGGTGCGGCGGACTTCAGCGCGACGTCGGCCAGCGGATGGCGCCACACCAGCGTGCCAAGTGCGGACACCGCCATCAGCGTGTAGCACATCATGGCCAGCCAGGCGAAAGGCACGTGGATATACATGATGCGCACGGTGATGCCCTGCTGGAAATCCTCCGGCGCCGTGAAGCTCATGTAAAGCCCCAGAGCAAGGAGCAGTGCGGCAACGATCGCCAGCCACGGCACCAGCCTGTCGGCCAGCCCGACGAAGCGCGTCGGGTTGGCCAGATCCATCCAGCCGGCAAGGCGTGAAGTCGTGTCGCTCATGCGGCCCTACATAGACCGGCCGGGCGCCTGCGGCAATCGAATGGTGGTCGCAGCCATTCTTTCCTTCTCCCCTTGCGGGAGAAGGGACAGCCGTGCAGGCTCAGGCGGCCTCGCCCGTCACGGTGCGGCTGAGGCGACGGACCTCCTCGTCATTGAGCAGGCCGCCGGCGCGCAGCAGGCTGGCAAAGCGGCCGTTGCGCATCGACAGTTCGGCGAAGCCGCCCATTTCGACCACCTTGCCCTTGTCCATGAACACGACCAGATCGGCGTCGCGAACGGTGGTCAGGCGGTGGGCGATAATGAAGGTGGTGCGGTCGCGCCGGAGCTCGTCGATGGCCTCCTTGACGCGGTCTTCCGTCTCGACATCGAGGGCGCTGGTCGCTTCGTCGAGCACCAGAATGGGCGCGTCCTTCAGCACGGCGCGGGCGATGGCGATACGCTGACGCTCGCCGCCCGAAAGCTGGCCGCCACGTTCGCCGACAAGCGTGTCATAGCCCTCGCTCTTCGACAGGATGAAATCCTGCGCGGCGGCGGCGTAGGCGGCGGCATGAACCTCGTCATAGGTCGCGTCGGCTCGGCCGACGCGGATGTTGTCCTCGATCGAGCGGTTGAGCAGACCGGCATCCTGGAACACGGTGGCGATCGAGTGACGCAGCGACCTGCGGGTCACCGAGCGGATGTCGATGCCGTCGATCAGGATGCGACCGCTGGCCGGGGTGAACACACGCTGCAGAAGGTTGATGAGCGTGGTCTTGCCCGCGCCCGTCGGACCGACGATGGCGACAGTCTGGCCGGCCTGGACCTCGAACGACACGTCGTCGACGCCCTGTCCGGAATTCGCGAATTCGAAGCCGACATTCTCGAAGCGCACATGGCCGGTGACGCTGCCCAGCTCGCGCAAGCCTTCCGGTTCCGCCGCATCGGCGGCCGAATCTTCCAGCCGGTAGAACTCCTCCAGCTTCGCCCTCGCCTCGGAAATCTGGTTGGCGAAAGCCGACATCTGGTCGAGACGGGCGATCAGCAGGGTGGCAAAGCCGGTAAAGGCGATGACGTCGCCAATGCGCAGCTGGCCATGCGTCACCAGATAAGCGCCGATCAGGAGCACGACCATCATCGAGATGGTCGATGACAGGCGGTGCAGCGCATTGGCCAGCGCCCACCAGTCGAGCACCGGGTTCTGGGCATCGAGCAGGTTCTTGACATAGCGCTTCAGCGCGTCGGTTTCGTGGCCGATGCGGTTGTAGCTCTGCAGCACGGCGACATTGTTGACCGTGTCGGTCACATGCGCGAACACCTTGTGGTAGTGCCGCTCGACGGCTGCCTGGCCTGCCTTGGTGCGCCGCATCACCAGCCGGCCGATGCCGACGTAAAGCACGCCGAGCGCAAGCAGGACCATCGACATGCGGACATCCATGCTCAGCGCCGTGGGCACGAGCAGGACCAGGGCGACCGCGGTGGACAGATGCTGCCGCATGAATTCGAGCCAGAGGCTGAACAGCGTTTCGACAGCGCGCAGCAAGGTGTGCAGCGAATTCGACGTGCCGCGCTGATGGTGCCAGGCAAGCGGCATGGTGATCACGCGTTCAAAAGACTCGCAAAGGACCTCGCTGCGCCGGGCATGGGCAAAGCGGTCGGCACCGCGCGCCACCAGCACGAACGCAATGATGTTGAAGGCGCCAAGGCCGGCCCACAGCCCGAGCGTCGAAAAGACCGAGCCGCGGTCCGAGATGGCGTCGATCACCCGTCCGAACATGATCGGCTCGAGGATCGCGATGATGGCGAGAGCAACGTTGGCGCCGCAGATCAACGACACGCGTTTCTTGTCGGCCGCGAGATAACCGAGCGCTCTCCAGTAGATTTGCAGAAGGGACACTTCAGCTACTCCGCCAAACTATTATTGTGCACTGCATCATTTCCAGAGTCGTACCGGTTGATGCGTCGCAAAACAATGCTCCTGTACCGCGTCAGTTCCCATTTCGCGAACAAAACATAGCGACGGTACGAAATCTGCCGTGATCACCTAACGGTTTGAGATAAAAGGTGAAATGTCAGCCTTGCGGCAAAATCATGGCAGCAGCCGGGCACTGCCACTATTTTAATCAGCGGAAGTTTGGGTACCTGGCGCTGGCAGACTTCGCCAGGGGCCCACGCAAATAAACGCAATGGCTTGTCGCGTGTCCCGGAAGACACCCGACTATGACTTCAAGCCATTGATTTTACGCGGGCATCCTGACGACCACCTCTGTCTTTTCGCCGACTTTCGGCTCGAAGGCAGAAGACTTCGTCTTGGTTCCGTTGACTTCGAGCGAGATGGATTTGGCCTTTTTGTCGCGGACGACCCGAACTTTGACTTCGGCATCCAGCATCTTCAGCGTTGCCGAGTAGCCGTCCCAATGGCTGGGCAGCTTCGGCCGGAACGTGATCTGCTTGCCGCGCCGCTCTATGCCAAGGATGCCTTCGACCGCGGCTCGATAAAGCCAGCCGGCCGAACCGGTATACCAGGTCCAGCCGCCGCGGCCGCCCTTGCCCTCGCCGGCGTAAACGTCCGCAGCCACGACATAGGGCTCGACGCGATAATGCTCTGAAGAGGCCTCATCAAGCGCGTGGTTGACCGGATTGAGCATCGAAAAACAGCGGTAGGCGTCATCGGTGCGCCCCATTTCAGCGAGCGCGATGACAAACCATGTGGCCGCATGAGTGTACTGGCCGCCGTTTTCACGGACACCCGGCGGATAGCTCTTGATGTAGCCTGGGTCCTTCTCTGTCCGGGAGAAGGGCGGAGTGAACAGCTTGACGATCTTGAGTTCGTCGTCGACGAGCATCTTCATCGCCTGCTGCATCGCCGTGGTCGAGCGCGCCGGATCACCCTCGCCCGACAGCACGCTCCATGACTGCGCGATCGAGTCGATCTTGCACTCCTCGGAATTGCGAGACCCGAGCGGCGTGCCGTCGTCGAAGCTGCCGCGACGATACCATTCCCCGTCCCAGGCCGTGCTTTCCAGTGCCCGCTTCAGCGCACCGGCATGCTTCGTCCAGGCCTGCGCACGTTTGGTGTCGCCTTGCGCCTTGGCAACGGGAGCAAAGTCGCCCAGCGTCTTTAGCAGGAACCAGCCCAGCCAGACGCTCTCGCCCTTGCCGTGCTCGCCGACGCGGTTCATGCCGTCGTTCCAGTCGCCGCCGAGGATCAGCGGCAGCCCGGCCGGGCTGCTGCGCTTGACGGCAAGATCAAGCGCTCGCGCGCAATGGTCATAGAGCGAAGCGGTCTTCTTCGAAATCTCCGGGGTGAAGAAGGCATCGTGCTCGCCCTCGCCCAGCACCTGTCCGTCGATGAAGGGCAGTTGCTCCCCAAGGATTGCACTGTCGCCGGTCACCAAGAGATAGCGTGCCGTGGCATGGGCGAGCCAGACTACGTCGTCGGAGATCATGGTGCGGACGCCTGCATCGGTGCGCGGCAGCCACCAGTGCTGCACGTCGCCTTCGGGGAATTGCCGCCGCGCCGCATTGAGGATCTGGTCGCGCGCCAGTTTCGGGTCGTGGGCCAGCAGCGCCAGCGTGTCCTGCAATTGGTCGCGGAAGCCGAAGGCGCCACTCGCCTGGTAGAAGGCCGAGCGGGCGCGGATGCGGCAGGCAAGGCTCTGGTAGGGCAGCCAGTGGTTGACCATGGCGTCGAGCGCCTTGTCCGGCGTCTCGACCTGTATGGTGTCGAGAAAGCCCCGCCAAACGCGCTCGTTGTCGGCCAGCCGCTGATCGAAATCCTGGCCGCGATGATGCTGGACCAAGCGGCTGGCCTCCTCGGCGGAGGCCGCATCGCCGAGCAGCCAGACGAGCGTCACGTCGCCGCCGGCAGGGATGTCGACGTCGCGCGCGATTGCGGCACACGGATCGTCGCCGGCCTCGATGCGGCCCGACAGGGCAGCGCCGGTCAGCACCGCATGCGGAAACTCGCTGCTGCCGTGCCTGCCCAGGAACTCCGTGCGGTCGGCCGTCACGGACTGAGCCGCGCCGTCGGCGGCCAGGAAGGCGACCCGCTCGCTGAAGTCAAGCCCGTAGGGGTTTTGCGCCAGCAATGCGCCGGTCGCGGAGTCCCTGGACGGAACGATGGTCGCCGCCGTGCGCGAGCGATGGCTGCCAAGAACCCATTCCGCATAGGCATAGACGCGCAGCCGCGCCGGCACCGAGCCCGAATTTTGGATGCGCAGCCTCGAGATCCTCACCGGATCGACCGGGTCCACCACATGGGTAAGGTCCATCGACAGCGGTCCACGCTTCGAACGGAAGGTCGAAAAACCCTGCCCGTGCCATGTTTCGTAGGTCATGGCCGGATCGCGCACCACAGCGGCGAGCGGCGAGAAAGCCTTGCCGCTGGCATGATCGTAGACATAGATGCCCTCGCCCGGCCGGTTGGAGACCGGGTCGTTCGACCATGGCGTCAGCTGATAATCGCGGCTGTTGCGGCTCCAACTAAAGGCGGCGCCCTCAGCGGAAACATGGAAGCCGAACGACGCGTTGGAGACGACGTTGATCCAGGGCTGCGGCGTCGTACGCCGTCCGGCAAGACGCGTGACGTAGTGGCGTCCGTCGCCGTCAAAGCCGCCAAAACCGTTCCAGAGACTCAGCCCGCTGCCGTCTGCGCTGCTTTCGATCAAAGACTGGGCCGCCAATGACTGGGCGCTGATCGGCGCTGGCAAGGACGGTTCGCGAGGCGCCATGGCGCCACCCGGCTGCAAGACATCGCGCGCCTGAAGTGCGGCAGCCTCGGCGCGCTCGATCTGGTCGAAGATGGTGCCGTTGCGCGTATGCAGCACGATGCGCGCTGCCGCGAGCAGCGTCTTGTAGGTCGCTTCGTCCATCAGGTCGCGACGCACCGCGAAAATATGCTGGCGCGGTCCCAGCTCCTTGCCGCGCAAGCGGCTGTTTTCGCACAATGTCTCGACAGCCCGCTGCAGGTCCTGCACGTAGGACGAGGCCTGTTCGTTGACGACGACGAAATCGATCATCATGCCGCGGGCGCGCATATATTCCTGGAAGCGGAGCGCCTGAGCGACGATCTCCAGATCGGCGACATCGCCGATCCTGACCAGGAAGATCGGAAAATCGCCGGATATGCTGGTCGGCCACAGGTTGGATTGCTTGCCGAGCCCGGAGGCGATGGATTCCGCGGGAAGGCGCAGGAATGGATCGGGGTAGATCAGATAGCGCGCCAGCTTCTGCACATTGGCGGCATCGGTCAGGCTTAGGCCGAGGTGGCGGGTCTGTACCTGGCTGCGGGTCCAGGCGAGCATCGCCTGGCGGGCGAAGCTTTCCGGATGATCGAGGCGCGCAATGGCTTCGTCGAGTTCGGTCCGGTTGGCGCC
>NZ_NWQG01000176.1:0-11648 GCF_002529485.1 Mesorhizobium sanjuanii | reverse complement strand
GGTCCGGTTGGCGCCGACGATAGTCCAGAAGGTCAGCGAGATCTTCTTGTTGGCAGGCACGCGCACCTGTCGGCGCAGCGATGCGACCGGGTCCAGCGTGAAGCCGGAATGGCCGCCGAGCTTGGCGCCTGGATCGAAGGCGGCGGCCTCGGTGATGGTGCGGCCGCGGCCGATGAAGGCGCGCCGGTCGGTCTCGGCCTCGGCGTCGCGCGCCGGTCCAGACGGATCGGTGACGAAATGCACCATGGTGACATCAGGCTCGTCGGTCTCGCGTTTGCGGCGTGTCGCGAAGACCGCACCCTTGTTGGCGGCGATTTCGGTCTCCACGAACATCTTCGAGAAGGCCGGATGTGCGTAGTCCGATGCCTCGGATCCCAGCACCAGTTCGGCAAACGAGGTCACCTCAATGTGCCGGTCGGTGGCGCCGTCATTGTAGAGCGTCACCCGCCGGCCTTCGCCATTGCCCTCGGAAATGACGATGCATTCGACCTCCGAGCGCAGCGATCCCACGGATTTGACGAAGCTCGCCTTGTCGTCGGAGAACAGCGTCTGCACGCGTTCATCCGTCGCGCGCTTCGGCTCGGCGGTTGCCGACCACCAGTCGCCGGTGCCGGTGTCGCGCAGGAAGATATAGGAGCCAAGCCGGTCTTCGGTCGGATCCGGCTGCCAGCGCGTGACGGCAAGCTCGCCCCAGCGGCTGTAGCCCGAGCCGGTGGCGGTGACCATGACCGAATAACGGCCATTGGACATGACGCTGGTCGAACGCAACGCCTTGAGCGGATCGAGCACGATGCGCGTGTCCGGGCTCTCGGCCTCGGTTTCGTCCCTCGAGCGCTCGTCGGCCTCTGTCCTGACGGTCGCGGTCGGGATGTCGCGCGGCGCCCTTTCCTGCAGCAGCAACTCGGCCGACTCGATCACCGGATCCGAGTGGAAGCGGTCGCGCAGACGCCCTTCGAAGATGGCGTCGGCAACGGCGGCGATCGACATGCCCGAGTGGTGGGCCATGTAGTTCAGCACGACGGCATGATCAGTGCCTTCGGGCACGCGCTGCGGCGTGAAATCGACCGCGTCGTAGTAGCCGTGCCGGCCAAGCGCGCCAATGGACTTCAGCCTGGCCAGGTTCTGGACGGATTCGCGTGGCGTGAACTGTGCCGCAAGAATCGTCGCGTAAGGCGCGATCACGGTGTTTTGGCCAAGGCCGCGCTTCAGGCCGAGCCCGGGCACGCCGAAATTGGTGTATTGATAGGTCAGCTCGCGGTCGCGGGCGTTGTAGGCCGCTTCCGAAATGCCCCAGGGCACGTTCTTCGATCGGGCATACTGGATCTGGCGCTTGATGATCAGCTTGCTGGTCTGATTGAGAATTGAGCCTTGTGGCTCCTTCATCACCAGCGGCGGCATCAGATACTCGAACATCGAGCCTGACCAGGACATCAGCGCGCCCTGGAAACCGATCTCGACGATCGGCCGGCCGAGCCGGAACCAGTGTTCGGTCGGCAGGTCGCCCTTGGCGATGGCGAACAGGCTGGTCAGCCGCGCCTCGGAGGCGAGAAGGTCATAGCAGCTTTCGTCGAGCTGATGCTCCTCGACCCGGTAGCCGATCGACAGGAGCTTGCGCTCCTGCCGCATCAGGAAGGAGAAATCCATCTCGAAGGCGAAGCGGCGCGTACGCTCGCGCAGCGCCAGGAGCTTGGCACGCAGGGCCTCGACGGCATTGTCGTCGCTGTGGGCGTCATGCACATGTGCTTCGCAGGTTGCTTCCAGCCTGGCCGCCCAGTCGGCGATGACGTCGCTGCGCGTCGACGCGGCCTCGGTGTGGATTGCCACGGCGAGCTTGCGGATCTCACCCGCCAAAACAGCCAGGTTGATGGTGCGGATCGACGCCATCTCGGGCTGCGCCTTGATCGACAGGACCGCCCGCCGCATGCCATCGAGGCGATCGGCGAGACGCTGGCGCAGCGGCCGTAGCTGGCGGCGGTCGTCAGGCAATTCCTCGAGGCTTTCGTCGAGGATCGTCACCGTATCGAGGATGCCCTCGAAATCGCCCTGGAGGTGGACGGACGGCGCTTCCGCCCATTCGGCGCAGGCTGCGGCCACCGCCACCAGATGGCCGGCGAGATTGCCGCTGTCGACGGCGGAGATATAGAGCGGATAGAGCGGCTTCAACGTCGTCGTGTCATACCAGTTGAAGAGATGGCCACGGTCGCGCGGCATGCTCTCGATGGTGGTCATGGTGGCGTCGATACGGGTGATGGCATCGGAAAGGCTGATCCAGCCGAAATCACGCGCCGAAACCACGGACAGAAGATAGACGCCGATATTGGTCGGCGAGGTACGTGGCGCCACCACAGGCGCCGGGCTCTCCTGGAAATTGTCGGGCGGCAGATTGTGGTGCTCGGCCGTCACGAAGGTTTCGAAATAGTGCCATGTGCGCCGCGCGACTGTACGCAGCGCATGGATGTCGTCCGCCGATATGCGCAGCCGGTCCTCGGTTTCGGCCGAGCGGCTGACCCAGCAGGCGACAGCCGGCGAGCCGATCCAGAACAGGGCGAAGAAGAAGGCGACGAAGGCGCCGGTGGAATCGGCCAGCACCGGTATGGCGAGGCCGACGACGCCGATGATCACGGCGCCATACATCATGCCATAGTAGGAGCTGAGATCATTGTCGCCATTCTTGTGCGCCTGCGAGGCGGTGCGCCATTCGAGCAGGTTCTGCCGGCTGACGAACAGGCGGTACAGCGTCCGGATGATGGCGTCGCCCATCATCCAGGCATTGTGCGCCATCAGCACGATCTTCAGTGCCACCAGGGCGGTGCCGAAGACCACGTCGCGCATCACTGCCGAGAAATGCCCGCGCGGTGTCTGGTCGCCGCTTTTCGGCAGGATCGAATTGACGATGTCGAAGGTCGGCGCCATGAACAGCGTGAGGATCAGCAGCGCCTGCCACTGCGCGGCCTGCGTGAAGGGCAGCAGCGTCCAGCCGGCGATCGCGGCCATCACCCAGAAGATCGGCGTCAGCGAGCGGCGCAGATTGTCGACCATCTTCCAGCGCGACAGCGCCGGCACGCCGGAGCGCGGATCGAGGATGAAGCCCAGAAGCTGCCAGTCGCCTCGGGCCCAGCGATGGTGGCGCGAGGCGTCGACCGAATAGCGGGTCGGATAATCCTCGACCAGTTCGACATCGGTGATCAGCGCCGAGCGGGCCAGCGCGCCCTCGAGCAGATCATGGCTGAGGATGGTGTTTTCCTCGATGCGGCCCTTCAGCGCTGCCTCGAAGGCATCGACATGGTAGAGGCCCTTGCCGGTGAAGGAACCGTCGCCGAAAACGTCCTGATAGAGATCCGACACGGCAAAGACGTAAGGATCGAGGCCGCGATTGGCCGAAAACACCCGCTGGAAGAAGGAGGCGTCGTCGCCACTGGTCAGCGAAGCGGTGATGCGCGGCTGCAGGATGGTGTAACCGGCGGTAACGACGCGTTTTGTTGCATCGAAATGCGGACGGTTGAGCGGATGGCAAAGCTTGCCGGCCAAAGTGGCGACGGCATCGCGGGTGGTTCGCGTGTCGGCATCCAGCGTCATCACGTGGACGACGTGTTCCGGCAACGGCACATCCAGCGGCAGGAAGGTGGTGTCGCTGTCACCGCGCAGCAGAAGGTCCAGCTCGTGCAGCTTGCCGCGCTTGCGCTCCCAACCCATCCAGACACCTTGCGATTCATTGTATAGCCGCCGGCGGTGCAGGACATAAAAGCGCGGCGCGCCTTCGCTGGGGTAGCGGGCGTTCAGCCGCGCGATCTCGTCACGCGCGTATTGCAGGATTTCGATATCCGCCGTGTCGATTTCAGTCTTGGAGTCCGGCCAGTCCGAAAGCAGCGCGAAATAGATCTCGTCCCCAGTGTTGGCGAGATGATGCACTTCGATGTTTCGGATATTCTCCTCGACGTCGTCGCGCGAGCCGATCAGCGACGGCACCACCACAAGCGTGCGTGCCTCGGCTGGCAGACCGTGCCTGTAATCGTAGCCGATGAGACGCGTCGGCTTCAGGAACAACGATACGACGGTGTTGAAGAAGGCGAGCGCACCTTCGCTGGCCGGCACGGCAAACAGCGCCAGCATCAAGACGATCGAGGGCGCGGACAGTCCGAGATTGGCAAGCGCATTGCCTGACAGGACCAGAAGCAGGACCGTCAGCGCGAACACCGGCACGACAATGCCCAGCCATCCGGTCTTGCGGAACGCCCGTTTGACCGCGACGCTGACGGTCGGCCGATAGCCGATCGCCTGTTCCAGCTCCAGCCGGCGCGGGCCGACGAGAAAGAAGCCGACGTCGGTGTGAACGCCCGGATCGGCGACGTCGACGCCGGAGCCATCGACGACCGAGACATGGCCGGCGAGTTCGATGGCCTTTTCGGCGACGCGGAATTCCGAAAGATCGGAGCGGCGCGCCAACTCCTCGATCGTGGTCCGGTACTGGTCGCGCGAGAAGAAGTCGAGCGCGGCGAAATCGGTGCGCTCGCGCAGAAGCGTGTCGATGCGGCTGACGCCTTCGAACCACACCGTCCAGTCGATATCGTTGATGAGCCTGAGACCGCGGATGATGTTGCCGGTGGTCACATTGCCGCCGGACAGCGTGCGATGTTCGCCGATGATGATTTCCTCGGCGTCGGAGCCGGTCTTTTCAAGCTCGCCTTCCAGCCATTCCAGCGCCCTGCC
This sequence comes from Mesorhizobium sanjuanii, assembly GCF_002529485.1. Lineage (NCBI taxonomy): Bacteria > Pseudomonadati > Pseudomonadota > Alphaproteobacteria > Hyphomicrobiales > Phyllobacteriaceae > Mesorhizobium > Mesorhizobium sanjuanii. Next base: position 6,941 of record NZ_NWQG01000176.1, on the reverse strand, counting down.
GGCGTTCTGCGATCCGTCGCGCAGACGGTAGAGCAACTGGGTGGCAAAGGTGGTGTCCTGCGCATGGGCGACGTAATTGGACAGGATGGCCTGGCGGTCTGGGCTGTCGTCCGTCGCCAGCACGCGGTCGGCGACCTCGTTGGCGATCTGGCGCATCTGCCTTGTGCGATTGACCCTGACCGCGATCCGGCGAAGATTTTCGATCAGGACGAAGCGCAGCAGAGATGGCAGCGCCCAGAGTTCACCGATCTTCAGCGGTTCGACCGACTGGAAGCCTTCGACGATCGCCTTGAACATGCTCGCCGAGACGGAACTGTCGGAATGCGCGACATAGGTCCAGGCCAACGCCAGCGCACGAGGCACGCTGGCGCCATCGGCCAGCTTCAAGGTCGGCAACTGCCGGTAGAAACGGCGCGGCAGGTCGCGCTTGACCTGGAAGATGGTTTCCTCGACCAGATAGTTGTTGTCGAGCAGCCATTGCGCGGCCGGCGTGATGGTGTCGCCCCTCGCCTGCGCGGCATTGGTCGAGCGGTAGACTTCGAGGATCTTCCTGGCGCTGTCGCGGATGCGCGCCTGAAAGTCGAACGGGGTCAGGCCGAACAAATCCTCGATGTCGCCCTTGGCGAGGCTCGCGCCCAGCGTGCGCAGGCGATCTTCCGGCAGGAAATTGGAGCGTATCGGCTCTTCCGTGATGGCCGGGAAGCTCGCGCTCGTCTTTTCCATCTGGGTGGGATTTGTCTGGATATTCATTGAAAATTCCGCATGGAGGGACGCAGTGCGGCGTCACCGCCACGGCAATGTCCCTAAAACCGGTTCAAATGCAATTGGTTGCATCACGACAATTGGCCGAAAGTTACGTCCGCACCACGACAAGACGTCGTCGTCGACAACTTCCGGACGAGCGCTCCCCTCTCTTCCATCCGATTGATCGAAGAAAGGATTCAGGCTTTTTCGTGATGCGGATGGCAGCTTACGCCAAATTCGACCCGGGCCGCGATCATGTTTGGAGACAGGCGTTAATCGTTCGCCGGGACGCGGTCGATGCGGATGACGAATAGCGTCGCAGTTCGGGCAGGCTCCAGGCGCAGTTCCCGGGCATCCGATCCGACAATCAGCGTATCGCGGGGCTCCAGTTTGGCGGCGCCCGCGAGGCTGGCGGCGACAGTGCCGTCGCCGCACAGAACGAGCGTCGCTGCCGCCTCCGCGCGGATGTCCAGAGGCGCTGAAATGGCCAGGCGTTCGACCTTGTGCGTCATTCGTCCGCGGCGGGTCATGACGTTGAGGTCGGTGATCGGGCCGGCGATCAGGGCGGCCTGCGTCGGCACGTCGGCCGGAAAGAAGAGCGGAGCGGACGTGCTGGTCAATTCCTCGGGAGCCTGACCGGCGATATCGAGGACAATGCCCCCGCCGTCCAGCACCGCCAGCGTGCGGTCGACGCCGGCAAAGCCCGAAAACGGACCACCGCTTTCGACACGCGCCATGGAAACGCGCCAGTCGAAATCGTCGAGCCCGGCGCCGTCAGGCGAGACGGCTATCTCCGTCGTCGTGCCGCCACCGTTCTTCCACGGCATGACACGGTATTCGGCGGCCCTGAGGATGCGCACGGTTCGGCTCAGCCGAGGATGCCCGGCAGGTCGAGCTGGTGCTCCCTGGCGCAATCAATCGCGATGTCATAGCCAGCGTCGGCATGGCGCATGACGCCGGTCGCCGGGTCGTTCCACAGTACACGCTCCAGCCGTTTGGCCGCAGCCGGAGAGCCGTCGGCGACGATGACCATGCCGGCATGCTGCGAAAAGCCCATGCCGACACCGCCGCCATGGTGCAGCGACACCCAGGTGGCGCCGGACGCGGTGTTGAGCAGTGCGTTCAACAACGGCCAGTCGGAAACGGCATCAGAGCCGTCCTTCATCGATTCCGTCTCGCGGTTCGGCGACGCAACCGAGCCGGAATCGAGATGATCGCGACCGATGACGACCGGCGCCTTGAGCTCGCCCTTGGCAACCATCTCGTTGAAGGCGAGGCCGAGCCTGTGGCGGTCGCCGAGCCCGACCCAGCAGATGCGCGCCGGCAGGCCCTGAAAGGCGATGCGCTCACGCGCCATGTCGAGCCAATTGTGCAGATGGGTGTTGCCGGGCGTCAATTCGCGCACCTTGGCGTCGGTCTTGTAGATGTCTTCCGGATCACCGGAGAGTGCCGCCCAGCGGAACGGGCCGATGCCGCGGCAAAACAGCGGGCGGATATAGGCAGGCACGAAGCCGGGGAAGGCAAAGGCGTTCTCGAAGCCCTCTTCCTTGGCGACCTGGCGGATGTTGTTGCCATAGTCGAGCGTCGGGACGCCAGCGTTCCAGAACGCGACCATCGCCTCGACATGTTCGCGCATCGAGGCGCGGGCGGCTTTCTCAACTGCCCTCGGATCGGACGTCCGCTTCTCGCGCCATTCAGCCAGCGACCAGCCCTTGGGCAGATAGCCGTTCAGCGGATCATGCGCCGACGTCTGGTCGGTGACCATGTCGGGGCGGACGCCGCGCCGCACCAGTTCCGGCACGATGTCGGCGGTGTTGCCGACCAGACCGACCGACTTCGCCTCGCCGGCCCTGGTCCAGCGCTCGATCTTCTCCAGCGCCTCGTCAAGCGTATCGGCGCGCTCGTCGACGTAACGCGTGCGCAGCCGGAAATCGATGCGGTCGGGATCGCATTCGATGGCCAGGCAGCAGGCGCCGGCCATGACAGCGGCGAGCGGCTGGGCGCCGCCCATGCCGCCGAGGCCGCCGGTCAGGATCCATTTGCCCTTGAGATTGCCGCCATAATGTTGGCGGCCGGCTTCGACGAAGGTCTCGTAAGTGCCCTGCACGATGCCTTGCGTGCCGATATAGATCCACGAGCCGGCCGTCATCTGGCCGTACATCATCAGGCCCTTCTTATCGAGCTCGTTGAATTTTTCCCAGGTGGCCCAGTGGGGCACCAGGTTGGAATTGGCGATCAGCACGCGCGGCGCGTCGGCATGGGTGCGGAAGACGCCGACCGGCTTGCCCGACTGCACCAGCAGCGTCTCGTCGTCGCCAAGCGTCTTCAGCGATGCGACGATGCGGTCGAAGTCGTTCCAGGTGCGCGCCGCCCGGCCGATGCCGCCATAGACGACCAGCTCATTGGGGTTTTCGGCGACATCGGGATCGAGATTGTTCATCAGCATGCGCAGCGGCGCTTCCGTCAGCCATGTCCGGGCGTTGAGCTCGGTGCCGCGCGGGCTGCGGACTTCGCGGATATTGTGGCGAGGATCGTTCATGGCGTTCCCTTTCGAATGAGGCAGGCGGGCGCGTCAGCTTTGCGCCCAGGCAATCGCGGTCTTGAGGATATTCTCCAGCGTGGCGCGGATTGGCGCCGCGAACGCGGCATCGTAGGGCACCGGCCAATTGTCCGGTGCGCCCTTGCCTTCGGGTTCGCGCATATAGCCGCGATTGGAGAGCTCCATCTGCAGCGCATGGACGCCGTCTTGCGGCTGGCCGAAATGGCGGGTGATCCAGCCGCCCTTGAAGCGACCGTTGATGACAAAACTCTCGCCGGTTTCGGCCAGGATCTGGCCGACGATGGCCTGCAGGGACGGATCGGCGCTCACGCCATCATTGGTGCCGAGATTGAAGACCGGCAGCGTGCCGTCGAACAGGCGCGGCAGCACCGAGCGGATCGAATGGCAGTCGTAGAGCACGATCTGTCCGTGCAGGGCGCGCAGCCTGGCGATCTCGGCCTGCAAGGCCGCATGATAAGGCATGAAGTATTTTTCGCGGCGTTCGTCGATTTCCGACGGTCCGGGCTCTTCGCCCTCGCGATAGAGCGGATCGCCGTCGAAGGTCTCGGTCGGGCACAGGCCTGTGGTCGTCTGTCCGGGGTACAGCGAGGCCCCGGACGGATCACGATTAACGTCGATGACGGTGCGTGAGATCGCGGTGTGAACGACAGTCGCGCCAAGGCCCTGGGCAAAGTCATAGAGCTTGTCGATCCACCAGTCGCAGTCGCGACGGCCAAGCCAGGGCGAAACCAGCCGGTTTTCGAGGCCGGCGAGATCGATGCCGGTGTGCGGGATCGACACCAGCAGGGGTGCGGTGCCGCGGGTAACCGTAAGCCAGCTGTCCATCATGCCGCTCCCGAAATGGAAGGCAGCGCAATCGAACCCGCCGCGTTGACCGCCGCGCCGCTGCGCACCATAGCGATGGCCTTTTCCATATCGGGGTGGAAATGCCGGTCATTGTCGAGATGCGGCACCTCGGCCCTCACCAGCTTGCGCACCGCCTCTAATGCATCGCTGGAGGTCAGCGGCGCATGGAAATCGCAGCCTTGCGCCGCGGCCAGCAATTCGATGCCGATGACGGCCGTCGCATTCTCGACCATACCGATCAGACGGCGCGCGCCGTGGGCGGCCATCGAGACATGGTCTTCCTGGTTGGCCGAGGTCGGGATCGAATCGACGCTGGCCGGATAGGCCTTCTGCTTGTTCTCCGAAACAAGTGCCGCCGCCGTCACCTGTGGGATCATGAAACCGGAATTCAGGCCGGGCTTCGGCGTGAGAAACGCCGGCATGCCCGACAGGGCCGGGTCGACCAGCATGGCGATGCGCCGCTCCGACAGCGAGCCGATCTCGCAGACGGCAAGCGCGATCATGTCCGCGGCAAAGGCCACCGGCTCGGCGTGGAAATTACCACCGGAAAGTGCGGTATCGTCCTCGGCGAAGATCAGCGGATTGTCGGTAACGCCATTGGCTTCGGCGCCCAGCGTGTCGGCGGCCTGGCGCAGCACGCTAAGGGCGGCGCCCATCACCTGCGGCTGGCAACGCAGGCAATAAGGGTCCTGCACGCGCTCGTCGCCGACCCGGTGCGATTCACGGATGGCGCTGCCGGCCATCAAATTGCGCAGCGCGTCCGCCGTTTCGATCTGGCCGCGATGCTTTCTCAGGAGATGGATGCGCGGATCGAAAGGTGCGTCGGAGCCTTTCGCCGCGTCGGTCGACAGCGCGCCGGCGACCAGCGCCGACTGATAGAGAACTTCGGCCTCGAACAAAGCGGCCAGCGCATAGGCGGTCGAAAACTGCGTGCCGTTGAGCAGCGCCAGACCTTCCTTGGCGCCGAGCGTCACCGGCTCCAGCCCATGCGAGACGAAGGCGACCTTGGCCGGGAAGCGGCCATGCGGGGTAAAGCACTCGCCGACGCCGATCATCACCGCCGTCATGTGCGACAGCGGCGCGAGGTCGCCCGAGGCACCGACCGAGCCTTGGGCCGGCACCACCGGAATGACGTCATTGGCCAGCATCGCTTCAAGCAATTCGACGGTTTCTAACCGCACGCCCGAGGCACCCTGCGCCAGGCTGGCGAGCTTCAGCGCCATCATCAGCCGGGCTACCGCAACGGGCATCGGCTCGCCGACGCCTGCGGCGTGCGACAGCACGATATTGCGCTGGAGCGTTTCGAGGTCGGCGGCGGGGATGCGGACGCTGGCCAGCTTGCCGAAGCCGGTGTTGATGCCATAGACCGGCTCGCCCTTGGCGACGATACGCGCCACGGCCTCGGCGCTGGCCTTGATCTTCGGCCAGCATGAATTGTCGAGTTTCGGCACGGCGCCGCGATAGATGGCACGCCAGTCGGCCAAGGTCGCGTTGCCCGGCTTCAGTACCAGTTCGGTCATTGTCCCCTCCAGATGCGGGCGTGCAGCGGGTTGAAGCCCATGCGGTAGACGAGTTCGGCCGGGCGCTCGATGTCCCAGATCGCGAGGTCGGCCGATTTTCCGACCTCGAGCGTCCCGGTCTGTCCTAGCAGGCCGAGCGCGCGGGCAGCCTCGCGGGTGACGCCGGCCAGACATTCGTCGACGGTGAGGCCAAACAAGGTCGCGGCCATGTTCATGGTCAGCAGCAGCGAGGTCAGCGGCGAGGTCCCGGGATTGTTGTCGGTGGCGACGGCCATCCTGACGCCGTGCTGACGAAATAGGGCAATTGGCGGCTTCTTGGTCTCGCGAATGAAGTAATAGGCGCCGGGCAGGATCGTCGCCACTGTTCCGGCCCTGGCCATCGCCGCAGCACCGGCCTCGTCGGTGTATTCGAGATGGTCGGCCGACAGCGCGCCGTAGCTTGCGGCGAGTTCGGCGCCGTGCAGATTGGACAGTTGATCGGCATGGAGTTTTACCGGCAGGCCGAGCGCCTTGGCCTTGTCGAAGACACGAGCAATCTGCTCGGGCGAAAAGGCGATGCCCTCGCAGAACCCATCGACGGCATCGGCCAACCCCTCGGCGGCGACCGCCGGAAGAATTTCGTCTGCGACGAGATCGACAAAGGCGTCCTTGTCGCCCTTGGCTTCGGGCGGCAGCGCATGGGCGCCAAGGAAACTCGTCCTGACCGTCACCGGGCGCTCAATGCCCAGCTGCCTGGCGGCGCGCAGTGATTTCTTCTCGTTTTCGAGGTCGAGGCCGTAGCCCGATTTGATCTCGACTGACGTGACGCCTTCGGCAATCAGCGCATCGAGGCGCGGCAATGACTGCGCGACCAGTTCGTCCTCGTTGGCGGCGCGCAGCGCCTTGACCGAAGAGACGATGCCACCGCCAGCCCTGGCGACCTCTTCATAGGTGGCGCCCGCCAAGCGCATCTCGAACTCGTTGGCGCGGTTGCCGGCATGGACGAGATGGGTGTGGCAGTCGATGAGGCCGGGCGTGATCCAGCGGCCTTCGCAGTCGATGGTTTCGGCACCCTGAGCGAGAGACGACGGCATGTCGGCTTCGGGACCGGCATAGGCGATCTGGCCATCGCGCGCGACGACCGCGCCCTTCTCGACGATGCCCAGCCCGGCCCCGCGCTCAGTCATGGTCGTCAGGCGCGCATTGCGCCACAGGCGAAGGCCCCCTGCCCGGCTTTTGTTCTCTGCCGCCATCATCTTTTCCGTTTCAATTGATGGTGATTATGTATATAC
>NZ_NWQG01000175.1:0-35232 GCF_002529485.1 Mesorhizobium sanjuanii | reverse complement strand
TGGCGGCACAGTCGTCGCCAGCGCCGGCAACCGCACCCGCGAGCTTGCCGATCCCACGGCGCACGCCGAAATGCTGGCGATCCGCGAAGCCTGCCGCAAGCTCTCCAGCGAGCGGCTCGCCGGCCACGACCTCTATGTCACGCTGGAGCCTTGCGCCATGTGCGCCGGCGCCATCTCCTTCGCCAGGCTGCGCCGGCTCTATTTCGGCGCCGCGGACGAAAAAGGCGGCGCGGTGGTCAATGGCGTGCGCTTCTTTGCATCGCCCACCTGCCACCATGTGCCCGACATCTATCCGGGCCTGGCGGAAAGCAAGGCAGCCCTGCTGTTGAAGGATTTCTTCCGGGAGCGGCGGGAACCCTGAACGGGTCGCCGCCGTCAAAGCGACGAAATGTCTGCCGTATTTACCAGGATGGCATCCAGTCGAACCAGCCGCTGCCGCTCTTGCTCTTGGCGGCCGCCTCCTTCTTGAGGCGACGTGCCTTCTTGTACTCGTCCTCGCCGAGCTCATTTTGCGGCGCGGTGCCGGCGGCAACGCGGTATTGCACGGGCGGCTCGCTGAGATATCTGCGGGTATTGGGATCACCCTGGTTGGCTTCGGCCTGGCGGCGCTTGATCTCGTTGGCGCGACTCTTGCTCGCGTCCGAATCCGCCGGAGTCCAGCGCGGCGGGTGACTGGAGGCCGAGTCCGCCATCGCCTTCTTCACCGAGGCAGGATCGGTCTGCACGTCATCGACGATCTGCGACTGGTAGGACGGGTCGTCCTGATGGGCGGTGGCATCGGCGCGCAGGCGGGCGCGGCGCTGCTCGGGCGATTCGGGCCAGTCGGCGCTCGCCGTCTCGATGCTTTCCTGCGGCGGCGGCAGGTTTTCCTTCTGCCCCGGCGCCGGCTTTACCAGTTCGGGACGCGGCTTGTAGTCGATCCGTTCCTTGCTCTTGGGAGAGATAGAAAAGGCGCTGGTCAGATCGCCGGCAAGCTGTTCGCCCGCGGTCTTGTCGGTGCCGTAGGTCGGAGAACCCATGCAGCCGGACAAGGCGAAGCCCGATACGACAAGCGGCGCCAGCAGCGCAACGCGCACGCAAGTTCTCTCGGTCATGCCAAAAAGTCCCACTCTAGACAGCCTCTCGATCGCCACCGGCCAAAGGTCCGGTCCCCATCGTCCAAGCACTTGCGACGGAAATCCGGCGACAATTTGTCGGCCGGAGTTTGGCGTGTTTACCTCAACCACCCGTTAAGGGCAACGCACGGGGGTCGATCAGCCGCCCGCCGTGGCACTTTTGCACCGGCTTATATTATGCCGATGCATGTCGTTGTCCCAAAACCGCCACACACTTTTGGGCGACATGCATCAGATACGCCCAAGCGCCTTCAATTCGTGCAGAACCGCGGCGTCCCGTGCCGAAACATCGGGAAATTCCGCGTCGCTGCCGACATCGGCGGTATAGCGCCATGAACGCGCGCATTTGACCAGACCCCTCGCCTCGGCCTTCTCGACCACCACGGCAACGCCCTTGACGTCGTCCAGCGTAAAGGCCCCTGCCGGCGCCTGGCCATGGACAATGACCAGGTCGCTGGTGATCGCCATCTCGGCCATGTCGACATCCGAAATCGCTGCTTCCAGCGCCGCATCATCGAGGGTGACGACCGGCACCGCTTCCAGCGACGAACCGATGACCTTCTGGGCGCGCGCGATCTCGAGTGCACCGGTGACGACACGGCGGACCTGCCTGACCTTCCGCCATTTCTCCGCCAGCGCCTCGTTTTTCCAGTCAGCCGGGATTTGCGGAAACTGGTCGAGATGCAGCGAGACGGCTTCGGGGTGACGGTCGAGCCAGGCCTCTTCCATGGTGAAGGGCAGCATCGGCGCCAGCCATTTCACCAGGCAATCGAAGAGATGGCGCACCACCTGCACGGAAGCCTTGCGCTTCACGCTGGACGGCGCGTCGCAGTAAAGCGCGTCCTTGCGGATGTCGAAATAGAAGGCCGACAACTCGACCACCATGAAGTCGAGCAGCGCGCGGGTGATGCGCTTGAACTCGAAGGCGTCGTAGCCCTGGCGCACGAGTTCATCCAACTCGGCCAGCCGGTGCAGCATCAGCCGCTCCAGCTCCGGCATCTTGTCCAGCGGCACCTCCTCGCCATCGTCATGGGCGAGCGTGCCCAGCATCCAGCGAATGGTGTTCCTGAGTTTGCGGTAGGCATCGATGTTGGTCTGCAACACGTTCTTGCCGAGCCGCTGGTCTTCCCAATAATCGGTCGTCACCACCCACAGCCGCAGGATGTCGGCGCCCGACTGCTTGATGACGTCCTGCGGCACGACGGTGTTGCCGAGCGACTTCGACATCTTGCGCCCTTCCTCGTCCATGGTGAAGCCATGGGTGACGACGGTGTCGTAGGGCGCCCTGCCCCTGGTGCCGCAGCTTTCGAGCAGCGAGGAGTGGAACCAGCCACGATGCTGGTCGGAGCCTTCGAGATAGAGGTCGGCAGGCCATTTCAGGTCCGGACGATCCTCGAGCGTGAAGACATGACTCGAGCCCGAATCGAACCAGACGTCGAGGATGTCCATCACCTGACGCCATTTCGCGGCATCGTGGTTGCCAAGGAAACGCTCCTTGGCGTTCGCCGCGAACCAGGCGTCGGCGCCTTCCGTCTCGAAGGCGTCCATGATGCGCTGGTTGACCGCTTCGTCCTTCAGCACATTGCCGTCCTCGTCGGCGAAGACGGCGATCGGCACCCCCCAGGCGCGCTGGCGCGACAGCACCCAGTCCGGGCGCTCCTCGATCATGGCGCGGATGCGGTTCTGGCCCGCGGCCGGCACGAAACGGGTGTCGTCGATGGCTTTCAGCGCGCGGCTGCGCAGCGTCGTGCCGTCGCCGAGATCCTTGTCCATGTAGACGAACCATTGCGGCGTGTTGCGGAAGATAATCGGCTTCTTCGAGCGCCAGGAGTGCGGATAGCTGTGCTTCAGCCGGCCGCGCGCGAACAGCGCGTTGCGCTTGATCAGTTCGTCGATGACCGCCTGGTTGGCGTTGCCCTTCTTGCCGTTGTCGTCGATAACGCGCGCCGGCCCACCCTCGCGGTCCGGACCGAAACCCGGCGCGTCCCTGGTGAAGAAGCCGGCATCGTCGACGGTGAAGGGAATTGTCGTGTCGATGCCGCGTGGGCGCAACTCCGACGCAGCGTCCATCCAGGCGTCAAAGTCTTCGCGGCCATGGCCAGGCGCGGTGTGGACGAAGCCGGTGCCGGCGTCGTCGGTGACGTGGTCGCCGGCGAGCATCGGCACGGGGAATTCGTAGCCACCGTTCAGACCCTTGAAGGGATGCGAAAGCGTAAGGCTTCCAAGCTGTTCGGCCGAAACGCTGTGAAGACGATTCAAGGTGACTTTTGCCTTGGTGGCGGCATCCTCGGCCAGCGCGTCGGCGAAGATCAGCTTTTCGCCGGGCTGCGGACCGAACGCATTCTCCGCCGCGGTCACCTCGTAGAGGCCGTAGGCAACGCGCGGCGAATAGTTGACGGCGCGGTTGCCGGGGATGGTCCAGGGCGTCGTCGTCCAGATGACGACATGAGCCTCGAGCAAGTCGAGCGCGGTCTCGGTCAGCGTTGCCGGCTGCCCGTCTTCAGGGGCGGTGATGACGGGCCGCGCGAGGCTTACGACGGGAAACTTCGCCCAGATCGTGTCGCTCTCATAATCCTGGTATTCGACCTCGGCTTCGGCGAGCGCCGTGCGCTCGACCACGCTCCACATGACCGGCTTGGAGCCGCGGTAGAGCTGGCCCGACAGAGCGAATTTCAAAAGCTCGCCGGCGATGCGCGCCTCGGCGTGAAAGGCCATCGTCGTATAGGGATTGTCGAAGTCGCCGACGACGCCGAGACGCCGGAATTCGCCGCCCTGCACCTTGATCCAGTGCGCGGCGAACTCGCGGCATTCCTTGCGGAACTCGTTGACCGGCACCTCGTCCTTGTTCTTGCCCTTGGCACGGTACTGCTCCTCGATCTTCCATTCGATCGGCAGGCCGTGGCAGTCCCAGCCGGGCACGTAATTCGAATCGTAGCCGCGCATCTGGAACGAGCGGGTGATGACGTCCTTGAGGATCTTGTTCAGCGCATGGCCGATATGGATGTTGCCGTTGGCGTAGGGCGGGCCGTCATGCAGCACGTATTTGGTGCGGCCGGCGGCGTCTTCGCGCAGCTTGCGATAGAGATCCATATCCTGCCAGCGCTTGACCAGCAGCGGTTCCTTCTCGGGCAAGCCGGCGCGCATCGGGAAATCCGTCTGCGGAAGGTAAAGCGTCTTGGAATAGTCGATCGTTTCAACGGTATCTGTCATTGGGGTGTCGGTCATTGGTCTGCCATGTGCGTTGCCCGGCGGCAAAGGAGCTCGGGCGTTGAGGTCTTCGCTTTGACACATATCGTTTTCCCAAAACCGGACCCACTTTTGGGCGATATGCGTTGATGATCTGGAAAAAGCGCGAGAGGGCACGCGCAAGATTCCCGGCGGTTCCGGCGGCACTCAGACCGCCCGGAACACCGGGCCTGTAATTCGTATCATCGGTGCGCAAAGGCGCGAAAAGCTCGTCATGGCTGGGCTTTTAGCGGATGCGGCGGCAGGAATAAAGCGTTTGAATCGCCTACATCGAAAAGTCGAAGCGATAGGTCGTCGACACGCCGATGGTGAACTGGTTGCGGTCACCGCGCTCCTTGACCAGGCTGGAATCGGCCGCCGGACCCATCAGGCGCGAATATTCGCCGAACAGGCTGGCTGTCATTGGCTCGGTCACCTTCCAGGTCACCGCGCCGCCAAGGCCCGCCGATTTCACGCCGCCGCCCGGATGGTATTCGCTGAGGCCGGAAGCCACGGCCTCCTCGGCATTGACCCCGTAATAGGCGTCGAAATAGTCCGATGAGGCGAACGAAACACGCGGCCCGCCTGAAATCCTGACCTCCGGTGTCACATCGTAGAAGGCATCGGCGGCAATGTCGGCGACGAAGCCGTTATGGGCGCGGATGCCGTGGCGCAGTTCGGCGCGGGCGCGCAGCCAGTCCAGCGGATAGAATTCGAAGAAGCCGCCGGCCTCACCGCCCCAGCGCACCGGGTCGAGGCCTTTCAGCTCATCGGCGTCGCCGCTGTCGCGCGAAAACAGGATCTTGCCAGTCAGGCCTGCGCGGACACCGCCATCGTCGATCAGCGCCAGCGAGATATTGTCGTTGCGCGAGGTGAAGCGGGCCTGGGGGCCGGCCTTGCCCAGCGAGATGATCGGCTGGGCGCCGAGCATATAGCTCTTGGCGCCTTCGAAGTCCGGGGCGATCAGGCCGGTGGCACCGACCGTCAGATACCAGTCGCCGGAGAGCCAGCCGAAAGCGCCCTCGCCCGCTTGGGCGACGCCTGGCGCGGCGAGCATGGAGGTAGCCAAAACCAGCTGAAACGCTTTGACGGAACGCATTGTCACTCCATACGCGAAACATGCCGGCGAAAACACCCGGCATCGCTCAAGCCATGGCGTCTGTTCGGTAAAATTTGACTTAACACCCGTAACATCGGCGGCGGAGGCGGGACTCTTCGGCATTGCAGCCGGCCATAGCGCGCGCCAAAATCTCGGATCGAAACCCCTCCGGAAGGCGCCAGAGACCGCTCCAGAGAGATTACAGATACTCGCGGACGAACGTGCCCGCGCTGTGGAGCGCGCGGCGACCGGCGTTCAATCCCGCATTCCAGACCGGCCAGGCGTGGATCATATGTGGCCAGATTTCGAGGCGCACCTTGACGTCAGCGCCGCCGGCGGCTTCCGCCAGCCGCGTCGCATCCGACAACAGCGCCTCGGCGGAACCGACTTGTATCAGCATCGGGGGAAATCCACCCAGATCGGCAAACAACGGCGAGATCAGGGGATCGCGCCGGCCAACACCAGGGGGGACATAGGCGACCGCCAATTCCTCCAGATATGCCCGGTGAATGATGGGGTCGATCGCGTCCTTGCTCGACAGCGTCGCGCCGGACATCGAAAGGTCAGTCCAGGGCGAAATCAGCCAAAGACCGCGCGGCAACTGCTCGCCTGCGGCGCGCAGTCTGCTGACCAGGCACAGAGTGAGGTTGCCGCCCGCGCTGTCTCCGCCAACCATGATACGATCCGGTGCGATTCCCTCCCGGCTCAGAAAGCGCCACGCCGCAAGCGCGTCTTCATGCTGCGCGGGGAAAGGATGTTCGGGTGCGCGTCGATAGTCGATCGCGAGGGTACGCATCCCCATTGCGCGACCGGCCTCGGTCACCATTCGACGATGGCTGTTGAGCGAGCCCGAGCAGTAGCCGCCACCGTGGAAAAAGAGCAGAACCTTATCCCTGTCGCTCCCCGGCGCCAGAGACCATTCTCCCGAGAGACCATCGAAAACCACATCCTCGCATCGGATGTCATCGGCGATCGGCCAGACCGAACCGACCTCGTCGAGCCGCGCCCGGCGTTCGTCCCAGCCCACCGGGCGCGGCTTTGACCCCAGCAATTCGCGGACGGCGTTGATCTCGCTGAGATCGAGTTGTTCGTCGACATCGCTCATTTTGCTTCCCCACCAAGCGCAGAAAAAGGCGAATAGCCGCAACCACACGTTATCGATAGAGCGCCGAATGCCAGCTTGCAAATATAGCGACGGACCGATGACACGATCATCATGCGATCAGTCAGACCAACATCAGAGAGAAATCGTCCGACGTCCGTGCCATGTTTGCGCGGTGCACCCCGTGCAGGGGACATTCCACTACCCGACCTCTTCGCGGGAGTCTCGGCTGCTTTCTGCAATGGCGCGTATTCACGCCTCGCGCGAGTAGACACCCGTTGCTCAACCCGGTTCCCGCCGAACATCTCCACTGTCCACAGACTTTTATTTATCCCAGATTAGCTCAGAGAAATGGTGAAGATAAATCTGCCAGTCGCCATTTATTCTTACAACTACGAAAGATGTTCTGACTCGATTTTTTACGACAGAGCCGTCACGATAGTAATTAACGATATCGCCGAACCCTTGCGCCGCGAACAGACCTCGACTCAGCGATCTCGTATTCTGGTCAACAAGCGTTAAATTAACCTTTTCCAGTATTAGTTGATAGCTTCCAAAATACTCCTCTATCTCATCTCGTCCGATGTATAACTTAGGAAGGAGACCGAAAAAAAGAGCATCCTGCGTGTAAATCTTGGAAAGCAGTTTCTTATCCCATGGCGCAGAGGCTTCGTTCCAGCGCTGCTGAATTTGATCGAGAACAGCCTTATGCATGTAAAAAATACTCTCGGGCAACCGCCACCCATACCGCGTCATCTTGTTGAGGCGGTCCGGGCACGCAGCTGGTTTAAGGGGCCATTTTGGTTTAGCGGTGCGGCCGGCGATCTTCAGCCGGCCGCATATTTCAACGGAACCTAGTCATAGTATTCCGCCGGAGCTTTCTTGAACTTCTTCCAGGTTTCCATGTCGTGGCCTGGCACGACAATCGCGTTTTCTTTCTCGGCAATGCGCCGCAGCCTTCTGACCGAAGCAGCGGCTTCCTGCGCGGATGTCAGCGCGCCAGGCAGGCATTTCTCTTCCCAGTGATCCATCGTGTAAGCGGCGTCGATTGCGAGAAGGATCGAACCAGTGTTGGGCAGCCGTACCATGATGGACTGGTGGCCGGGGGTGTGTCCCGGAGACAGGAACGTCTGCACGCTGCCATCGCCGAAGACATCATACTGGTCCTCGCCCTCCATCACGTCCCAGCTGATACCATCCTTGGTCAGATCTTTCTTGATATAGCCGCCTTGCATGAACCAGTCGGCGGCGAACGCCCATGCAATCTCCCGCCGCTGCACGAGATGGCGGGCTTTTGGGAAATTGCCGCAGGCGCCAGAGTGATCGAGATGCAAATGCGAATGCAGCACGAACTTAATATCGTCGGGCTTCATTCCGATCTTGCCGAGTTGGTTCACACAGCCTTCTTCAGGATCCATGATAGGATAGTATTTCTTGGTGGTGTCGCCCCACCAGCCAACCGGATCACGCGCTGCTTCAACCGCCGTGCCACCGTCGATAACGATGTTTCCCTTGGGATGGACGATCAGGTACCACGGGATTGGGGTGAAGAACTCGTCCTGGCTGTAGCCGAGCTTGATATCGACCTCCTTTTGTCGAATCTGCCCAGTCTGGAACATGTAGAGCCTGATATCCGTGCTCATCTGCTTTCCTCTTCTGTTGAACGGGTGACGTGCGGCGGCGATGCCGTGTGTCGCGACTTGCCGCTCAGGGTGACGGCCAGAAGGTCGTCATATGTCCAGCTCTTTTTCGGTGCCTCGGCGACGCAGTTGCCGTCATGGATGACCATGATCCGATCGGCGAGCGCGAGCATTTCGTTCAAGGACGACGAAATGAGCAGGACCGCGGCGCCATCGCGGGCAAGTTGCAGTATGATGTCGTAGATTTCCTTGATCGCTCCGACATCGACGCCGTTGGTCGGCTCCACGATGATGTAGACCGAGGCCTTTGCACTCATCCACTTGCCGATGACCAGCTTCTGCTGATTGCCTCCGGAGAAGAAGCGCACCTGCGTGGAGGATGCGCGTGGGCGCACCGCGAGTTGGTCCAGCACTGACTCTGCATATCTTTTCATGGAGCCGGGCCGGATCATCAAAAAACGTTGCAGCGAATGCAGGACCGGCAGGCAGATGTTATCGGCAGCCGAGAGTGCGGGAAAAAGGGCTTGTTTGCGCCGGTCCTCGGGGATCAGCGCAATGCCTGAACGACGTGCGGCGATCGGGGTGGCCAGATTGACCGCTTTGCCCCGCACCTTTGCCGTTCCGGAATGCCGGCTGATGCCGCCAAGCGCCCGTGCGACATCTTCCATCCCGCCGCCAACGGGACCGGTGAAGCCCAGCACCTCTCCGGCTTGTATCTTGAAGCTGAGGGGCGCCAACTGTGCCGTGCCGAGGCCAGCAACCTCAACCAGGACTTCTGGACGGACACTATTTCCATCATTGTAGGTCGCCAGCTCAGAGCGGCTGCGGTCCACCATGAGTTCGGTAACGCGGTCTTCGGTGATCTCGCCACGGTTCAGGGTTCCGGAGACAAGTCCTCCTCGAAGGATCGTGGCGCGGTCGCAGATCTGCTGGACCTCACGAAGCCGATGGGAGATGTAGACAATGCCTATGCCCTGCGCCTTGAAGCCATCGACGATCCGAAAAAGAACCTCTGATTCCGCCGCCGAAAGGCGAGCTGTGGGCTCATCAAGAACGATCAGTTTGTAGCGCCGATGGAACAAGGTCGCCAAGGTGACGAGTTGCATCTCGGCTGCGGAAAGTGTGCCGGCGAGCCGCCGCACGTCGAGTTCGATGCCCATTTGCGAGAGAATCTCCGCGGCTTCGTCATGGATCGCCCGGTCGCTTATGCCGATCCTCCCAGGCTCATTGCCAAGGAGGATGTTTTGCCCAACCGTGAAGCTGGATACCAGTTCCGCGTCCTGATAGACCGCGCCGAGGCCCAGTCGATGGGCTTCCGGCGGGCTGGAAACCCTGACCGGTGACCCTTCAAGAAGAATTTCGCCGGCGCTCGGGGCATAGACACCCGTCAAGATTTTGATGAGGGTCGACTTGCCCGCACCGTTTTCACCAAGCAGGCCATGCACTTCGCCGCGCAGAAAGCTCAAGCTCACGCCCTTCAACGCTTTCGTGCCGGCAAACTCCTTCTCGAGATTCTTCAGCTCAACCAGTGGGATCCCGTTCATCGCTGCCATCTCAGATAAACTTGAGGTGGACTTCTTCACGGTTGAGGAGTGCGTTTGCTCCAACCGCGACGATAAGCACCAGTCCCTGGAAGATGTGGCGGACGGCGAAGGGGAAGCCGACCATGTTCATCCCGGAATCCACCATGTACAGGAAGAAAACGCCAACGAGAGTACCAAGCAGATGTGGCTTGCCCTTTCCCAGCACGGTCGCGCCAAGGAACACCGCGGCGAAGGCTTCGAGAAGGTAGCCCTCGCCGCCGACCGGTTGTGCCGAGGACGAGATAGCGGTCACGATCACGCCCGCAATCCCCGACATCAACGCCGAAAGCACGAATGCGAGAATGACCCATCGATAAACGTTAATACCGGAGTAGAACGCCGCCATCGGATTGTCGCCGACCGCCGCGATGTAATGGCCGATCCGTGTCCGCGTTGCGGCGATGAGGGCTAAGACGAACACCGCTACCAGGATGATTACCGGCACGCCGACGATTCCGAGTTTACCCTGGCCGACATAAAGGAATGCGGTTTCGTCGTAGCTAACTGGGACCTGATAACCGCCCGTGATAAAAACGTTGATCCCATCGAGCACGAACATCACGCCAAGTGTGACGACAATGCCCGATAGCCGTCCATAGGTCACCAGAAGCCCGTTCACCACACCGATCAGGCATGCGGCAAGCAAAGCGAACACGATTGCAAGCCAAGGTCCGGTGATAGGGATCAGAAAGGCGACGAGGATTGATGATGTCGTCACGGTGAGACCTATCGAAAGGTCGAAGCTCCCCGCGATCACGACCCAGGTCAATCCCATAGAGACCAACGCACTGACGATCATCGAAAAGAGAATGTTGTTCAAATTAGAAGCGGCGGCGAAGTAAGGCGAGGCTATGGAAAATCCAATGGCGGCCACGATCAGGACGACGATTGTTCCCCATTGCCTGAGAAACCGCATGACGGCGGATTCGCGTCTTCCCGCTGGTACCGCGTTGACGGCAGTGCTCTTGGCTGTGTTCGCCTTGGCGAGGCTTTCCTGCTCCACATGCGTCACTTTTTCGATTCCAGTCGTTCGTTGATCAGATGCAAGGTTCGGTCTGGTGCCGGGCAATGCCGTCACCAATAGATTCTGGTCCCGGCACCCTTCGGCACAAGTCGCATTCCGCCGAAAGGGGGCATACGGCGGCAGCACTCTGCTCGCCGTATGCCAGGTTGCGTCTAGCCGCCGTACTGTTTCAGCAGAGCAATTGCCTGCTCGTCCCAGCTCTTGAGTTCGGCGAGTGCTTCGCTCGCCTGATCCGGTGTCTTGGTGATCACGGGGATGCGGTAGACGACATTCGGCACGTCCTCGCCTCGCGCGAGCTTTACCGCGAGTTCGCCGGTCTTGCGGCCGATTTCGGGGAAGGGCGAATCGCAACTGAAAACCACCGGCACCTGCTTGGCCGCCCATGCTTCGAGGAACTGGGTCGACAGGTAGTGATTAAACAGCGGAACGTCGTCCCTGTTCATCTGTTTCAATGCCTGCGCCGCGCCGAGCGTGAATGGCCACCACCACGAGATGAAGGCCGCTAGCGAGCCGGGCTCCGGATGAGCCTGCAAAAGCGACAGCATGTTCTTGCGGCCAACCGAAATCTCATCGGTCGTGCCCTGGCCGCCGTCTATGAAGGGCAGCACCTTCATGCGCGGCTCATAGCGGCACATGAGCTCAAACATATCCACTTCCATGTCGAACGGCGTGAAATAACCGCGCTGCTCGGCAGTCTGGGCAAAGGTGCCCTGACGGCCGGTATAATTTTGAACGAAATAACCAAGCGTGGTCGCAGTTCCCCAGACATCGTCCATGACAGCCGGTGAATCTTTGACCGGAATGGTGAAGCCAACCGTCTTGATGCCTCTCTTGTGAGCCTCGTCCGCGATATAGGCGGTCTCGGATTCCTGTGAATAGATTCCCATGACAAGCGCATCGATGCCGCGGTCGAGCAGTGCCCGCTCGGCCGACTGTTCGCTAGGCTTTGTCGGCTCGCCGCGAACTGTGACGACCTCGCCTCCGGCATCGAGAACGGCCTTGACGATCTGCCAGCAGCCCCGGCGCCAAGGCTGATTAAACGGCCCGTAGGTCAGCGGCACGCCAATACGAACCTTTTTGCCGGCGGCGGGTGGCGTTATCTCCTCGGCGCTGGCAAGTATCGGCGAACTAGCCAGCGCCGCGCCTCCGAGTAGACCGCCCACACTCTTCAAAAGAGTCCGGCGATTGAAATCGGTGTACTCGACGGCCTCTTGTGCAAGCCTGCGTAACCGTTGCGGATCATCAAAAATATTCATGCGCTCCTCCCGTTTTTCTACCGTTGCGAAGGCCAGGCATCCGGCAATCCCGGTGACTGAGCGTTCTTAGCTGCGGACAATACCTGTCACGGCATCTCCTTGCGCCCGCAGCACCTAGGGCATTGTATCGCCTGCCCCACTGTTGACAGTCAACCATATTGCCAGGTTGCCTGACAAGCTAAATCTGTTATTCTTGCAAAACAAAAGTCGCGGCAGCATGGGTACAACCGAGCCACAGCGGCTTAGAAGCGCCGTCGAAAGCGACGATGTTGGAGCACCGTATGGTTTATGATGAAAAGGTTAGACGAGGACCTTCACTTGCCGATTCCGTAGCCTCGAGGATCAGGAGTGACATCACCTCGGGCACACACGCCAAGGGCGACAAGCTCCCAACGGAGCACGAGCTTTCGGAAAAGTATGGTGTGAGCCGGCCGATCGTCAGGGAAGCAATCGGCATCCTTAAGCGCGACGGGCTCGTTGCAACCCGTCAGGGTCTTGGGGCGTTCGTGATCGAGACGAAGGAGATGGCGTTTCGATTGGCCGGTGTTGATCTGACCGATGCACTCGATGTTGAA
The DNA here is from genome assembly GCF_002529485.1 of Mesorhizobium sanjuanii. Classification (NCBI taxonomy): domain Bacteria; kingdom Pseudomonadati; phylum Pseudomonadota; class Alphaproteobacteria; order Hyphomicrobiales; family Phyllobacteriaceae; genus Mesorhizobium; species Mesorhizobium sanjuanii. Next base: position 22,613 of record NZ_NWQG01000175.1, on the reverse strand, counting down.
AACATTATCGAACTGCTGATGGCGGTGGAATCGGCTGCGACAGCTTTGGCTGCCGAACGGCGCTCGGCCAAGCAGCTTGCGGCGATTGAAAAGCAATTGCATTCCATCCAGCGGGCGTTCGACAACAATGAAGCCGGCGTTGAGGAGGACATGGCCTTTCATAGGGAGATCGTCGATGCCTGCGGCAATCCGCATTTCCGGGAAATGTCGAACTTTTTGGAGTCCCATGTGCGGAATTTCATCCGCAAAGCCCGCGCCAGTACCCTGCGAAATGCTTTGCTCTCGCAGGTTCAGGAAGAACATATCGCCATATTTAACGCCATCGCAGACGGGAATCCACAAGAGGCTCGGAAAGCCGCGGAAAAGCATCTGCGAGGAGCTGCGAATCGACTTTCCTTGCATCTGGGATCGAAGTGAGCCCGTTCGCCTAAAGTGCGCTCCCCCAGCGAGAGGGTATGAACGCACAGCACGGCGACGGCAGCAATCGGTCGCCTGCCAATTCGATCGACCGTTCCGTGCGCACCTGCGACCTCCAGCGAGCGGTCGCCGGTAATGTCCGATTTAAGGCAGTGGCACCGCTAACTTTAATGACCGGCATGAGGCACCAACCAACCTTTCACGAAATGAACTCGCAACGGCTGCTCTGGTCAGAGCGGACCTCTCGCAAAGCGGATCGTTCGGGATGCAGCGCTCGCAACCTGCTCGCTTTACCGGCAAGCCTATCGGCGTTACCCTCCAAACCGGCAAAAGGCCAGATAAGCTTGAGGGAGAAGGGCGATGACATTGCAAGGCGACGCCTTGAAGGACGCGATCGGCCAGACGAAGGCGAAATGGGGATGGTTCGTCGCACTCGGCGTACTGCTTTTGATCTTCGGCGGTATTGCCTTCGGCAATCTGTTCGTCGCCACGGTCGCCTCGGTCTATGTCGTCGGCTGGCTGATGCTGATGGCGGGCGTCATCGAAATCATCCATGCCTTCGGCGTCAAGACCTGGGGCCGGTTCTTCTACTGGTTGCTTAGCGGCCTGCTCTACGCCGTCGCCGGGTTCTTCGCCTTCTATAATCCGCTGCTGGCCTCGGCAGTTCTGACTTTCCTGCTGGCGGTCGCCCTCCTCGCTTCAGGGGTGCTCAGGGCCTGGGTCGGCTACAAGCACAAGCCGGAGAAAGGCTGGGGCTGGCTGGTCGCGGCAGGCGTCATCAGCGCGCTGGCCGGCCTGGTCATCGCGATGGGCTGGCCGGTCAACAGCCTTTGGGTGCTGGGGCTTTTCCTGGCCATCGACCTGATCTTCCAGGGCTGGACCTTCATCGCCGTCGGACTTGCACTGAAGAAGTAATGGCGCCGAGTTAATAGTCGGCATCGCTTACGACAGATTGAGCAGCGTCACCGCGATCAGCGCCAGCGCGATCCCGACATATTGCAGCGAGGACACCTCTTCCTTGAAAACGATCACGCCGACCAGCACGGCGCCGGCCACGACAATGGTATTGACCAGCGCTCCTGTGACGGCGAGGTTCAGTCGCGTGTTGATAAAGGCAAAGGCCCCGTAGGAGAGCGGCGACAGCAGCATGACGTATGCCATGCTGCGGCCGCTGCCGGTCTTGCCCCAATGCGCGCTCAGCCCATCGCACAGGATGAACATTCCGGAGCAGAGGAGCACCACGCTCCACACAAAGGCGTCGATTTTCATCGAGCAGCATTGGGCGCGTTGGCGGCGGCCTTCAATGAACCGCTTCACGGTCCGTCGTATTTCTCGATTTTCGACAATGAGTCTTGAAAACAGTCAAAAAGCGATCGCGCTATCCAGGTCCGAGAGCGGGCTGACGCCGGCAAGCAGCGCCCTCGCCTCGGCCTCGTCGCGCTTCATCTGCGCGACCAGCGCGTCGAGCCCGTCGAACTTCACCTCCGGGCGCAGGAAGCCGAAGAAGGACACCGCGCAGATCTCGCCATAGAGATCGCCGGAAAAGTCGAAGACGAAGGTTTCCAGAAGCGGCGCGCCATTGTCGTCGACGGTCGGACGGCGGCCGAAACTGGCGACGCCGTCATGCAGCGAGCCGTCGGCACGGCGAAAGCGAACGGCATAGATGCCTTCCCTGAGGGCCACTTCCGGCGAGAGCTTCATATTGGCGGTCGGAAAGCCCAGCGTGCGGCCAAGCTGCTGGCCGCCGATCACTTCGCTTTCGACCGTGAAGCGGTAGCCGAGCAGCCCGGCGACCTCGGTCACCGCGCCTTCGCTCAGCAACGCGCGGATACGGCTCGACGACACCACCTCGGCGCCTTCGTCGCGGAAGGCGTCGACCAGGGTGACGCCGAACCCATGGCGTTCGCCGGCCGCCATCAAATAGGCCGGGCCACCTTGCCTATCCTTGCCGAAATGGAAATCGAAGCCGGTCACGGCATGGCTGATGCCGAGATTCCGGTCCAGCACGTCGGTCACGAAGGCTTCCGCCGATAACGAAGCGAAGTCGCGCGTGAATGGCTGTTCGACGAGCGCGGCAAAGCCCAGAAGCGATAAAAGCCGCGCCTTCATCGGCGGTGGCGTCAACACGAACAGCGGAATATCGGGCCGGAACACCTTTCGCGGATGTGGCTCGAAGCTCAGCACCAGGGCCGGCACGCCGCGTCGCCGCGCTTCGGCCAGCGCGCGATCGAGCACAGCCTGATGGCCGCGGTGAACACCGTCGAAATTCCCGATCGCCACCACGCCGCCGCGCAAACCGGGCGGCAGCGGCGAAGTTGCGGAAATGCGTTCGAAGGCTTCGGTCATTTCGAGGCTTCCATGGCAACGACCCTATTGTAGTCTCGGCCCTATTGTAGTCTCGGGCCTACTGCAGTTTCGGAATGACCGCGACCGGCTGGTAGCCATGCTTTTCCAGAAAGTCGGCGAGCCTGGCCGGATCCGGCTGCAGCGGATCGCCATAGTCGCGGGCGTGGATGCCGCCCGATACGTAGAGCACATCGAAGCCATTGTCGGCAGCGCCCTTGATATCGGTCATCATGCCATCGCCTATGGCCAGTACTTCCGAGCGCTCGACCGGGCGGCCGAGCAATTCGGCGACCTCCCTCAGCGCGACATCATAGACCGGTGCAAAAGGCTTTCCGGCGATCAGCGTGCGCCCGCCAAGCTGGGCATAGTCGCGGGCGAGCGCCCCCGCGCACCAGATCTTGCGCTCGCCGCGCTCGACCCAGATATCGGGATTGGCGCAGATGAAGGGCAAGTTCCTGGCGCGGAGTCGCCGCAGGAGATCGGAATAGTCTTCCGGCTTTTCCACCTCGTCGTCGAACAGGCCGGTGCAGACCACGCCGGAGGCCTCGAACTCCTCGACCAGATCGACGTCGAGACCGTCATAGAGCGTGAAATCGCGGTCAGCGCCGATATGGAAGATCTTTCGCGGACCCTCCGCAATCAGGTCGCGGGTCACGTCACCGGAGGTGACGACACGATCATAGGCGGCGGCCGGAACGCCGATCGCGTTCATCTGCGTCACCACGTCGGCGCTTCGGCGCGGCGAGTTGGTGATGAGAACCACGGGCATTTTCATCGCGCGCGCGGTGGCCAGCGCCTCGGCCGCGGCGGGGAAATGCCATTCGCCATTGTGGACCACGCCCCAGACATCGCAAAGGATAGCGGCATAGGCTCCCGACAAATCCGCGAGCGAGCCGATGATGTCGGGCGAATGCGCCATATCACTTTCCCAGGTCATGATGTTTGCAGGAGCCGCAACCGACGGTCCGCCGCAGCCGGGTCTGGATTAGCCGAAGCTCTCAGCCCTGTCACCAGCTTTCGCCAATGGCGGCTGGCGTCGACATGAACGCTCCCGTCCATTCAAAAGCAACCGCCTCCCCCGCGCCGGACCAGGAACGGCCAAGCGCCGGGTCGGGAAAATAGTTAACCGACTTTGAAAAGATGAGCTCATCTTGGATATATTTTAGCAATCTGAAATTTAGTGATCCATGGCACTGTTCCGCAATAACTGGGGCTTGCTGGGGCAATCAAGGAAATGTTGGGCAAATTCTGGCGGGATCGGCGCGGCAACTACGCGCTGATGACGGTCATAACCATGGTGCCGCTGATGGGCGGGCTGGCACTCAGCATCGACTATTCGCAAATGCTTCGCCAGAAGCAGGACGCGCTCAACGCCCTGGACGCCGCTGGCATCGCCACCGCTCAGCAGATCGTCTCCGGCGCCAGCGACAGCGATGCCAAGGCCTATGCCAAGAATTTCTTCGAAGCCAATCTCGGCTACGTCGATCCGGCGGATACGGTGCTTACGGTCACCTTGCCCAACAACAATGCCGGCGGCGGCACGCTGAAGCTCTGCAGCGTCATGACCTACCATCCCTATTTCCTGCCGGCCGCCGGAATGCTGATCGGCGGGACCACCAAGGATGCAACCTACACGGCGTGCTCGGACGTCCGCCTCAAGAACACGCTGGAAGTTGCCCTCGTGCTCGACAATTCCGGCTCGATGGACTACCTCGGCTCCGGCACCGGCCAGAAGCGGATAGACCTGCTGAAGGCGGCCGCCAAGCAGCTTGTCGGAACGCTGGCGCTGCAGGCGCAGCAGATGAAGCAGATCAGCAAACCGGTGCAGTTCTCTCTCGTGCCATTCGCCGCCTCGGTCAATGTCGGCCCCACGCATGACCAAGACAGCTGGATGGATCAGGACGGCATCTCGCCGATCCAGCATGAGGATTTCGACTGGACGACGATGAGTGCGGCCAACGATCCAGCCAAATACGCGGAGAAGATCGGCGGCGTCTGGTACAAGCGCGGCGCCGGCTGGGGCGACACTGAAAACCAGCCGCTGACGCGCTTCAGCCTGTACGCCGACATGACGGTCGAATCCGGCCGCGAAGAGGTGCCCAACACCAAGCAATATATCTGCGACGATTACAGGAGAAACGGCACTTGCAGGAGCGGCCATTGGACCACCCCGGAGTACATCTACACCACCAGCCGCTATGCGAGCTGGCAGGGCTGCGTGGAGGCGAGGCCGTATCCGTACAATGACGACGACACGACGCCGGATACCGCAACTCCGGCCACGCTGTTCGTGCCGATGTTCGCGCCCGACGAAGCCGGCACGCTGTGGCGCGATTTCAATCGTGATGGCGTCGATGATGTCACCGCCCTTTCCTATAATTACGGCAACAACTGGTGGGCCGACTGGCCCTACGGCGCCGATCCGACCGCCGCGCAACGGCAGTCGGATATGCGCAAGTATTTCCTGGTCAAGCCTTACGGCTCGAAATCGGCAGCCGCGGGCGATGGTCCGAATTCTTCCTGCACGACCAACCCGATCACACTGTTGAAGGACGTCAGCCAGGACGCGCAGAAACGGGAGATCGAGGACGCCATCGACGCCATGGCGCCGAACGGCAACACCAATGTGCCTGAGGGCCTGGCCTGGGGGTGGCGGACGGTGTCGAGCAACGAACCGTTCACGCAAGGGCGGCCCAACAGCGAAAGAGGCAATGACAAGGTGGTCATCGTCCTGACCGATGGCGCCAACACCTACAGCGCCGTCAGCGACAGCAACTATGCCAACAACAGGTCGACCTACGCTGCTTACGGCTATACCGGCTTGACATATCCGGGGTCGGGAAGCGTGACCCGGCTGTTCATGAACACAAGCAACAATGTCGGCAAGACCACCTATACCAGCGGCAATTACACCGCCGCGCTGGACGAGCAAATGCAGACCCTTTGCACCAATGCGAAGAATTCGAACATTCTCGTCATGACCGTGGCGCTCGACCTGTCGGCAACCGACGACAAGAATGCGCTCGACGCGCTGAAGAAATGTTCATCGGACTCGCGCTTCCGCAAGGATGCGACCGATCCGACCAAGCCAGCCAAGCTGTTCTGGAACGCGACCGGCGCAACGCTGTCGGACAATTTCAAGGAAATCGCCAATGAATTGTCCAACCTGCGCATCGTCGGCTGAGCGGCGGGCTGTCGCCCGGAAATGACAGGCTGGCGGGACAAAGCCACGGCGTGATCCACGCTGGATGATGGGACGGTGCTGATCGCGCTGGCGCGCAAGATGGCGACCGACGCGCAGCGGTGACGCAAGCGCCGCGCATGACCCCGAAAGCCGGAATCGATTTTCGGAAAGGATCATGCGCCAAATCAAAGGGCTACAGCGTCCCTTGCGCCTCCAAGGGACGCGCGGCGCTGTAGTCTACATGGGACGCCTTATCTGCTGCGCCCGTTCCGGCTCGACCACCCTGCGATACAGATGCCAGGTCGCGTGGCCGAGGATCGGCATGACGACGGCGAGCCCGGCAAACAGCGGGATCGAGCCGATGACCAGCAGCACGGCGACGGTCAAGCCCCACAGCGCCATCTGCAGCGGATTTGCCATCACCGCGCGCGCCGAAGTCTCGATTGCCGAGACGGCGCCGACGTCGCGGTCGAGCAGCAGCGGAAAGGCGATGACAGTCGTTGCCAGCACAACCACCGCAAAGACGAAGCCGGCTGCATTGCCAAGCAGGATCAGCGTCCACCCCTTGCTGGTCGTCAGAACCTCGCGGATGAAGGCGCCGATCGAGGCCGGCGGCTGGTCGCCGAACAGGCCGGTATAGATCGCCTGGGCCGTATACAGCCACAGCAGGAACAAAGCGAGCAGCATGATGCCGATCGCCGCGATCGCCGGCAGCGCCGGCGAGCGGCGCACATCCAGCGCATGCCGCCAGTCGGTGTTCATGCCGAGCTCGCGCCGACGGCTGATCTCGTAGAGGCCGATAGCGGCAAACGGACCGACCAGAGCAAAGCCCGACATCAAGGGATAGATGAGTTGGATGGCGTTGGAACCGGAAGTCCACCGCGTCAGGATCAGGCCGACGAGATCAGGCACAGGAACACGTAGTGCGAGGGCTTGGCCCAGAAATCGTCGGCGCCGAGCCGCAGCGCATCCCAGAGGTCCGCGCTGGTGATGCGGCGTACCGTGGGCTGCACGTGCATTCCACGCGCGTCCGCCATGACATGAAAGCCGGCCATAACCTTCCTCCCGTGTGTCGGGGCGGTCACCGCCTGGATGGCCGCCCGTAGCTGCCACTTCTCATACAAGCACCATGATAGTCGATTTAAGCGTGATTGTCGCCAAGTCGATGGTCGCGATGGTAAATCCGGTTATAGATTTCCAGCGCCGCCATCGAGCAGTTCCGCGCGGCGCGCCATACCTTGGCGCCGCGCGGCTGAGATGCATGACAAAGGCTAGGCAGCGAAGCGATCGATCACCTCGGCCAGCGGGACGTGGCCGAGGCAGGCGCCTGAACCAGCGGGGTTTTCACCGTCCTCGATAGCTTGTGCGTAAAGTACGGCCGGATCAGCTTCGATGCGGCGGCGCAGTCCAGCCAGCTTTGGATAGGCGGCTGCGTCGACCGCCTGATGGAATTCCGCCCAACGTGCCACGCCGATCAACGTGGTATCTGCCAGTGTCAGCCGGTCGCCGACCAGAAAGTCGGTCTCGGCGATCATGGCCTCGAGCTTGTCGTGGCGTTCGGTAACGGCCTTGCGACCGAAGTCGCATAAGATCGCCTTCAGCGCTGGTTCGTCCGCCGTCATTTCAAATGCCACCCAGAGCGGACTGAAGGCAGCAGTGAAGCCGGTGTTCACGAAGGCCATCAACTGGTGCATCCGGTCGGCTTCCGGCGAGCTAGGGTCGAAGCTGACGCGGCGCTCACCGTCGCGGGCTTCGAGCCATGCGGCAATCGCCATGGTCTCGGTGAGCACCCTGCCCCTGTCAGTGATCAAAACCGGCGTTTCCTGACGGCCGTTGATGCTGGCATAGGCATCGTTCTTCATCTCGGTGAGCATGTCGACGCGACACAGGCGGTAAGGTTGTCCGACGCGTTCGAAGGCAGCGACGAGCCCCATCGAACTTCCCGCCGGGAAGCCATAAAGGAGGATAGGTTCCATTTTTTCTCTTCCATGATTTAGGGATCACGCCGCGCAGCGAAACTTGACCCTAAACGCTGGTCGCCCCATGTAAATTACGCACTATTCTGTAACCAAGCCCGCTACAGGTCCCCATGAAAGATGTCGTCTCGCGCTGCCCGATCGAAGAGACCATGCGTGTGCTCAGCGGGCGCTGGCCGACCCTGCTGCTCTACTATCTGCAGGACGGGACCAAGCGGTTCAGCGAACTCAGACGCGACAACCCGACCGTGTCGCACCGCATTCTGGCGCTGGAGCTGCGCAAACTTGAGGAAGCTGGGATTGTGCGGCGAACGGCGCATCCGGGCTATCCGCTACGCGTCGATTACGACCTCACAGCGCCTGGCCGCAAGCTTGTGCCGCTGATCGATGCCTTGGGCGCCTGGTGGGAACATACAGAAGACGATCGAATCAACCGTCCTCCGACCTCGGAAGCAAATCTCGATACAGCCGCCTAGAGCGGCGGACTTTCAAGTCTAACCGTGCCGCCGCTCTATCTTTTTGTTTGAGCATCGGATTTTCCCAAAACCGGTTCCCACTTTTGGGTCCGATGCTCTAGAACCATCGGTTCGACTGACATTTTCGCCGCCCTGCCCGGCAAAAGCCATGATCGCGACTATGTCAGGCAAGCATGACCCTTGCGAAAATCGAGAATCAACAAGCAAACTTGAACCGGCGCACGCTGCTGACGGGTGTCGGCCTTGCCGCGCTCGCCGGCATCGCCGCCTGCAGCACCGTCTCAGTGCCGGTCGGCGAAGGCGCAGGTGTGTCGTCCTCGGCCACGGCGATATTGGCCGGAATCCGTGCGTCTGCCGGGCTGCCGGCGCTGGTTGCAGACGCACAACTCGAACAGGCGGCTCTCCAGCAGGCCGGCTACATGGCGTCACGGGCGCGCATGAGCCACACCACGGGCTGGAGCAAGGATTTCGCCTCACGCATGAAAGGCAACGGGGTGCGGGGCGCCGCGGCCGAGAACATCGCCGAGGGCCGCTTCGACCAGCAGAAAGTGTTCGACGTCTGGATGCATTCGGCCGGCCACCGCCGCAACATGCTCGATCCGGATTTCAGCCGCTTCGGCCTCGCCTATGTACGCGACGGGCGCGACGGCGCGATCCGCTATTGGTGCCTGGTACTGGGGGCATAGTACGTTCTGCCGCCACCTGCCGCTAGTCTTTGGGACCGCCGAGCAATTTCTCGATGTCCCGCGCCGAGATCGGCTTGCTGAAATGATAGCCCTGCATTTCATCGCAGTTGTTCTCGCGCAGGAAGGCCACCTGATGGTCTGTTTCAACGCCCTCGGCAATGACCCTCAGATTGAGCTTCTGACCTAACGAAATCACGGCGCTGGCGACAGCCTGATCATTCTCGTCGGTGGCGAGATCGTTGATGAAGGACTTGTCGATCTTCAGCCGCGCAACGGGAAAGGTCTTGAGCGCACTCAGGCTTGAATAGCCCGTTCCGAAATCGTCGATGGATATTTGAACGCCCAGGTTTTGCAGTGCGTTCATCGTGGCGACCGCCACGTCGATGTCCTGCATGATAAGGCTCTCGGTCACTTCCAGCTCGAGATATCTGGCCTCCAGACCGCTGGCCCTCAGCGCATCGACGACACGGCCGATCAGGTTCCTTTCCCTGAATTGCCGTGCCGACACATTCACGCAGACGGTCATGGACGGCAGGCCCGCGTCCTGCCACTCCTTGTTCTGCCGGCAGGCCTCGTGCAAGACCCAGTCGCCGATCGGCACGATCAACCCTGTCTCCTCGGCCGTCGGAATGAAGGCGCCAGGCGCCACCATGCCCCGCGTGGGGTGTTTCCAGCGTATCAACGCTTCGACCGCGAAGACCTGCCCCGATCGAAGATCGACCTGCGGTTGATAGAGCAGCGTGAACTCGGAACGGGCCAGCCCGTTTCGCAATTCCTCCTGGAGCACGAATTTCTCTTGCGTCCTGATGTTGAATTCGGGAGCGTAGAACTGGAAATTGTCTCGGCCGAATTCTTTCGCGCGATACATGGCTGCGTCGGCATTGGCCAGCAGCATATCAGGATCTGTTCCATCCTTGGGATAGTTTGCAATGCCGATGCTGGCTGTTGCCCTCAGCCGATGCTCGCCAAGGTGGACCGGCTCCGCAATCGACGCCCGGATCTTTTGCAGGGTCTCGGAGATGAGATCGGCGTTCGTCGGCTGGTCGAACAGAACGATGACGAATTCGTCCCCGCCAAGCCGCACGACGGTATCGGTGGCCTTGACGCATTCGACCATGCGGCCGGCAACAATCTTCAGGAGCTCGTCTCCGGCATTGTGGCCGAGCGTGTCGTTGACGAGCTTGAAATTGTCCAGATCGATGAACAGCACCGTCACCCAGCGATCGTATCGTTGCGCATAGAGGACCGCTTGCGAAAGCCGGTCTTCCAGCAAGGCGCGATTGGGAAGCCCGGTCAGCACATCGTGGTTGGCCATGAAGTGTATCTGGTCTTCGGCCAGCTTGCGCTCGATGGCGATCCCGGCAATACGCGTCGTGAAATCGATGAGCCGGGTCTCGGCCTCGACCGGTCCGCGCACCGTCATCGAATACATGGCAAAGACGCCCAGCACTGCGCCCTGGTGTGACAGGATCGGGGTCGACCAGCACGAACGATAGCCGTAGGGGCTTGCCAGTTCACGATAGTCTTCCCAAAGCGGATCCTCCATGATGTCGGTGACAATGACCGGCGCGCGCCGGTAGACGGCGGTTCCGCACGATCCGGTCTTGGGGCCGATGGCGACCCCGTCGATGGCGCTCGTGTAGTCTTTCGCCAAATTCGGCGCAGCGCCGTGCCGCAAGTGGACGCCGTCCTTGTCGAGCAGCAAGACCGACCCGAATATTCCCGTCAACTGCGATTCGACGAGGCGCATGAGGCGCGTGAGCACCTCTTCGAGAGGAGCGCTCATGGCGATCATTTCCAGGATCTGCGCCTGCCCGTCTCGAAGAACGTCGGCTTGCTTGCGGGCGGTGATGTCATGGGCGATGCCAACAAGACCGAAGATCTCATTTTGGGCATTGCGCAACGGCACCTTCGTCGACGAAAGCCATTTGCCGGAGCCCGACGCGTCGACGACGAACTCTTCCTCATCGACCATCGGCCGTCCGCTGCGCAGGACGTTCTGCTCGACGGCTTGGAACGTTCGCGCAAGTTCCGGCGCATGGAGATCGAAGTCGGTCAAGCCGATCATGTCGCTGGTCTTTTCGCGGCCGCTATCGGCTGTAAGAGCCCTGTTGACCACGACGAAGCGGCTTTGCGTGTCCTTGACCCAGAGATAATCCGGCACCCAGTCGATCAGCGTTTGCAGCGAGATGCGCTCGTCGACGATCTGGCGGTTGGCAATAATTTCCGTGATATCCTCATGCGTGGCCACCCAGCTGCCGTCGGCCATGGGCTGATGACAAATCTGAATTGTCCGACCGTCGGTGAGCTCGTTGCTCCAGACCCTTGAATGGTTGGCCGAATTGACCGATCGGGCCAAAGCGAGATAGGCGTCTGCGGCCATCGCGGATGTCCCGGCGGCGACGCGGAGATCGACTATGTCGGCCAACATCAAACCCGGCTGCAGTTGCTCGGGCGCAATGCGGTAGATTTCCGCATAGCGGCGGTTGCACAGGATCAGCCGTTCATCGACGTCGAAAAAGCAGATTCCTTGCGAGATGTTGTCGATCGCCGTCTCAAATCGCAGCGCCTGTCCTTCCAGCGTCGCGATCGTGGCCCTGAGATCGCCTTCGAGGGTTTCGTACGAAACGGTCGCCAGCTTTGCCAGCGCGGCAAGATTGACTGACTCTGGCGCCTCGGAAACTTGCCTGGATGATTTCGTGGCCAAACAGCGCTCCCCCGGTTTGGCGGCTGGAACAAGCAATGACGGTTCGCTCGCCACGCAAAGCAACTGCATATTGGTCAGGATGTACTAATGGCAGGTGAACCAACTTACTCGAAGTCATGACATCTGACGCCGGCTTGCCGTGGAAGATCGTCAATCCTGCCGGCGTCCAAGGCGCGGCCGGTATGTCCAGCCGGCGCCAGACATCAATCCATATGCGCGGCGGGTGCGCCACCGGCGGCCGGACCAGCCTTTGGCTTGCGCAGCAGGAAAACAAACGGGACGGCAAACAGCGTCATCATCATCAGCAGCTTGAAGTCGTTGACGTAAGAGATCATCATCGCTTGGATATTGACCATTCTATCCACCTGCGAAAGCGCCGTCGGATCGCCGCCCGCGGCGGCCGGCGAGACCGCCCAGAGGTTGGGATTGAACGGATTGATAAAAGTCGAGAGCTCGCTGTGGTTGACCTGCGTGTTGCGCACCAGGAGAACCGTCACCACCGACACGCCGATCGACGAGCCAAGATTGCGCACCAGGCTGAATAGCGCCGTGGCATCGGTGCGGAAGCGCGCGTCGAGCGTGGCGAAAGCCACGGTCGACAGCGGCACGAACACCATGCCCATTCCCAGGCCCTGGATGACGCCGGAGGAGAGGATCAGCCAGTTGTCCATCTGCGGCGTGAAGCTGGCCATGGTGTAGAGCGACTGCGCGGTGAGCAGGAAGCCGATGACGACGAGAATCCTGGCATCGACCTTGGTCATGAGCCGCCCGACCAAGAGCATCGCAACCATCGTGCCGATGCCGCGGGGACCTATGACGACACCGATGGTCATGGTCGGATAGCCGAAGATGGTCGCGAGCATTGGCGGCAGCAGCGACATGCTCGCAAGGATGAGCACGCCCATGACGAAAATGAACGCCAGCCCGGTCACGAAATTGCGGTCGAGGAAGATCTTGGGGTCGATGAAGGGATGTTCAGCCGTCATCGTGTGAATGATGAACACCCAGAAGCCGGTCAGCGAAAGACCGAGCTCGATCCAGATCTCGACCGAGGAAAACCAGTCGACCTCGCCGCCGCGATCCAGCATCAGCTGCAGCGCGCCAACGCCGAGCGATATCATGGCGAAGCCGAAGAAATCGAAGCTGCGTATCCGCCTTGCAACGGCCGGCAAGTAGGCGGCCATGCCAAGGAAGGCGAGGATGCCGACCGGCAAGTTGATGAAGAACACCCAGCGCCAGTTGAAATTCTCGGTCAGCCAGCCACCGAGCGTCGGGCCCAGGATCGGCCCCAGCATGATGCCGGCGCCCCAGATGGCCATGGCCTGGCCGTGGCGCTCCTTCGGGTTGATGTCAAGCAGGAAGGTCTGCGACAGCGGCACGATGGCCGCGCCGAAGACGCCTTGCATGAGCCGGAAGAAGACCATGGTCTCCAGGCTCCAGGCGATGCCGCACAGCATCGAGAAGATGGTGAAGCCGACCACCGACGTCAGGAACAGTTCCTTGCGGCCGAAGCGGTCCGCCAGCCAGCCGGTCACCGGCGTCATTATGGCGGCGGCAACGATGTAGGAGGTCAGCACCCAGTTGATGTTGTCGGGAGAGGCGCCAAGATCGCCGGTCATGGTCGGCAGCGCGACGTTGGCGATCGTGGTGTCGAGCGCCTGCATGATCGTCGCCAGCATGAGCGCAACGGTGATCAGGCCGCGATGCGGTACTTCGCGAAACGGTTCTGGCGTGCTCATGATACGGAACTTCCGACAGGTAACAAAAGAATGTACACTAGGTTTCCGGACGGCGAGGCCTTCCGTGTGGAGACCCTCATCGCGGTGGGACGCGACTTATCGATGTGGGGGTTACATCGACCGAGCGTCTCGATTGAGCGGATGCCCGCCGCCCGGAAACCTGAGGACCGAAAAGGCCCGCGTCGGGTTGTCCGGGTTTTGGCCAGGCCGCAACGTGGCCCGGTTCACACCCTCAACCCTTCGCCAACCTTCCATCGGACCAATCCTGTCATTCAGTGCGCCAAAATGGCGAGTAATTCTGTTTAGTGCTCGCCCGCCGTGGCGTGGCCGAAGATCTTGGGAAAGCCGCGCGCAACGCCGGTATCCACGGTGACTGTCGCGCTCATGCCGGTGCGCAGCGCCATCTTGGCGTCGGCATCCGTCAGTTCCAGGCGCACCGGGATGCGCTGGGTGACCTTGACCCAGTTGCCGGTGGCGTTCTGGGCGGGCAGCAGCGAGAACTCGGCGCCCGTGCCGGCGCCAATCGCCTTGACCGTGGCTTCGAAAGTCCGGCCCGGATAGGTGTCAACCACGATCTCGGCCTTCTGGCCGGGCTTCATGTGGGTGAGCTGGGTTTCCTTGAAATTGGCGTCGATCCAGGTGTCGCCGGTTTCGACCAGCGAAAACAGCGGCGTGCCCGAGCCGACATACTGGCCGACCTTGAACGACGAGGCCTGGCTGATGACGCCGTCGGCAGGCGCCTTGACCGTGGTCTGCGCCAGATCGTAGGCAGCCTTGTCGCGCGCGGCGAGTGCCGCCATCACGGTCGGATGCTTGTCCGTCTCGATATCGGGATTGCCGCCAAGTGCAGCCTTGGCGCTGACGATGCCCTGCTGGGCCACAGCCAGTTGCTGCTTGGCCTTGTCGAGATCGTTCCTGGCCTCATCCAGCGAAGACTTGGCATTGATGCCCTTGCGCGCGAGGTCGGCGGCGCGGTCGTACTGCGACTGCGCGTAACCGACTTCGCTGGTGTCGGATTTCTCCTGTGCCACCGCCTGGCTATAGGCCGCGCGCAGTTGCTCGACATTGAGGCGCGCACCGGCCACCGCCGCGTCGGCCTGGGCGAGCGCAATCCGATAGGGCTCGGGATCGATGGCGAACAGCACATCGCCCCGCTTGACAGACTGGTTGTCGGCGATATCGACCTGGACGATGCGGCCCGCCGTATCCGAAGCGATCGACACCTTGGCCTGCTGGAGATTGGCGTTCTCGGTCTCCTGGTAGCGGCCGCCGGTCACCCAGACGTAAGCGCCGCCGGCGATCAGTGCGGCGGGCAGAGCAACCATCAAAAGGAAACGGCCGGCACGGCGCTTCTTCTTCGGCGCCACCGGCGCCGGTGCTACCGGCGGAGCGACCGCCACGGGGCTTGCCGCCGGCTGCGAGGGAGCTTCCATCTCCAGCTCGGCCACATTCTTATTTATCTTGGCTACCGCGTTCATGCTGCTGCGCCTTCCGCACTCTTGATTTTTCCGCAGGACGCCTCGGCATCCGTCAGGTTCTCGACCATCACTTCCAGCGCCTTGATCAGGACGCGGCGATCTTCCGGCGACACGCCGGTCAGCGATACTTCATAGACTTCGCCAGCGAGGCTCTTGACCTCGGCATAGGCCTCGCTCGCCTTCGCGGTCGGAAAGATCATGCGGACGCGGCGGTCGGCGGCGTCGGAACGGCGCTCGATCCAGCCGCCCTCCTCCATGCGGTCGACCAGACGCGACACGCTGATCGGCTCGATTTCGAGAAGCTCGGCGAGCCGCGCCTGCGTGATGCCTTCTTCCTTGGCGACGCGGACCATAAGCCGCCATTGCGCCGAGGAAAGGCCGAGCCCGCTGGCGCGCGCCTCGAAGCGCTTGCGCATCAGGCGCTGCACGTCGTGGATTAAAAAGCCCAATCTGTCGATGCCGTCGGAAACCATAAGCGGTATATATAATAAGCGTGCTTATCATTCAAGACGCCGTGTTGCGCCAGAAGCCCGCAAACCTGCATGACAGCCGTGCGATGCGGTCGTGGTTAGTGATTCATTAACGGCAGAGCGGTTGGACCTGAGTGGGGTCCTGTGGCGGTGAAAGATCAAAGGCGATTGCGAATAAGCATGGTGACGACGAAGACAGCGCCGAGCGAGCTGGTGATGATGCCGATCGGCAGTTCCTGCGGCGGCAGCAGCGTGCGTGCAAGGAGGTCGCTGGCCAAAAGCAGCACCGCCCCGAACAGCGCCGAGCTTGCGATCAGACGCAGATGCAACGGACCTGCGAGCGGCCGGCACAGATGCGGGATCATCAGGCCGACGAAGCCGATGACGCCGGCGACCGAGACCAGGATCGCGGTTGCAAGCGCTGCAACGAGAAAGGTCGTGCGGCGCATGCGCGCCACCGGCACACCGAGGCTTTCGGCGGCATTTTCGCCGGCGAGGAAGGCGTCGAACCTACGGTGGTTCCACAAGCCGTAGGCGAGGATGATGGCCGCGCCAAGAGCGGCCATGCCGATATTGTCCCAGCGCGCCAGCCCGAGCCCGCCCATGGTCCAGAACAGCACCGAATGAGCGGCGCGCTGGTCGCCGGCGAAGACGAGATAGTTGGTGAGCGCGGTGAAGATGAAGGAGACGGCAAGTCCGGCCAGGATCAATCGTTCCGGGCCCTGCCCCCTTACCCGCGACACCAGCAGAAGGACAATGCCGGCGGCCAGCATGCCGCCGGTGAAGGCGGCAATAGGCAAGGTCCAGATGCCGAAACTGTCGCCGAAAACGGTGATGACGGACACCGCGCCGGCGGCCGCACCGGAGGAGAGGCCGAACAGGAACGGGTCGGCGAGGTCGTTGCGCGTCACGGTCTGCAGCAACGCGCCGACGACGCCGAGGCCGGCGCCCACCGCGATCGCCAGCAGCGTGCGCGGCAGCCTGAGGTCGACGACGATCTTGCCGACCGGTCCAGAGACCGGATGCGTGTCCAGTCCGGCCGTATGCGCCAGCGCGCCAACGACGTCCGCCAGCGAGATCACCGTCGAGCCATAGGCGATCGACAACAGCGCAAGAACGGCCATTGCTGCCGCTCCCGCAATTACGAAAAGTCCGAATGCCTTGTGGCGCAAACTCAGAACGCTTCCGGATGCATAGCCCTGGCGATCTTGGCGATCGCCTCGACATTGGCGGGTCCGGGCGTCAGTTCGGCATAGCGCAGCGCCACGAAGCGCTCGTTCTTGACCGCGTCGGTTTCCTTCATCGCCGGGTGGGCCTTCAGGAAATCAAGCAGTTTCCTGTAGCCGGCACCGTCCTGGTAATCGAGCAGGATCAGGAATTGCGGATTGCGTGACGCCACCGTCTCCCAATCCGTATTGCCCCAGCTTGTCTCCATGTCGGCCATGATGTTGTCGCCGCCGGCAGCAGCGATCATGGCGCTCGGGATCGCGAACTTGCCCGCGGTGAAGGGTTTGTCTTCGCCGGAATCATAGAGGAAGACGCGCGTGCCCTTGCGGTCGCCGACCTTCGCGGTGATCTGCGCGAGTTGCGCCTTCCAGCTCGAAACAAGCTTTTGCGCCTCGGCCTCCTTGCCGAAGATCTTGCCCAGCTTTTCGACGTCGCCATAGAGCAGGTCCATCGAGGCGGCGGCCCGGTTCTTGTCGAGATGGACGCAGCTTTCCGTCAGCACCAGCGTCTTGATGCCGTGCGGGGCGAGCGTGTCGGGCGTCACCTCGCCGCCCGGCTTCATGCCGTAATACCAGCCGGCGAAGAAGAAATCGGGCTGGACGGCTACGAGGTTTTCCAGCGTCGGGTATTTTGGCGCCAGCTCCGGGATCGAGCCTTGCTCGGCCTTGAATTCAGGGCCAACCTTGTACCAGCCGGTGATGCCGGTCAGGCCGACGATCGAGGGCTGCAGCTTCAGCGCGAAGGCCATCTCTGCCATGTTGAGATCCTGGATGACGGCGCGCCTGGGCGGCGCGTCGAAGGTCAGCGGCTTGCCGCAACTGTCGACAGTGACCGGAAAGGCGAAGGCCGCCGAGGCCAGCAGCGAAAAGGCAAGCGAGAGGACGAAGCGCTTCACGGGGTATTGCTCCTTGGGTTCAGGGAAATTTGTCCGGATGGCGAGGACGCACGGTTGGGAACGTCGAAGACGGTAAGCTCGCGGTCTTCGGTCGGGTGGCGCAGGCGGAACACATCGATGCCGAACACGTCGCGGATCAACTCTTGGGTCAGTGCGTCGTGCGGTGCGGCCAGCACTTGCAGCCGGGCGTTGTTCATCATCGCAACCCTGGTGGCGAAGGGCGCCACCAGGGCGAGATCGTGCAGCACCGCCACTACGGTCATGCCGAAACCGGCGACCAGTTCGAGAAGCTCGCCGCGAGCACGCGGATCGAGGTGGTTGGTCGGCTCGTCGAGGAACAGGATTCTTGGCTCCTGGGCGATGGCGCGGGCCAGTTGGGCGCGCTGGCGCTCGCCGCCTGAGAGCTCGCCGATGGTGCGGCCAAGCAGCGGCAGCAGGCCCGTTGTGCGCAGCGCCTCGACGACGATGTCGCGCTCTTCCAGCCTGCGTCTGAAGCCGGCATGCGGAACACGGCCAAGTTCGACATAGTCGATCAAGGCGAGCCTGGGATCGGGCTGGTCGGTCTGGCCGACGACCGCCATGCCAAGCGCCCGCTCGGCCGGCGTGATCCTGTCGAGACGGCGCCCCGACAGACGCACCTCACCGGCACTCGGCGGCAGTGCGCCGCACAGCATGCGCAAAAGCGTGGTCTTGCCGGCGCCATTGGGGCCGATAATGGCCAGACGCTCGCCCGCCGACACGGAAAGGCTCACGCCATCAACCAGGTTCCGGCCATTCGCTGTCGCGGTCACGTCGCGGGCTTCGAGAAGGAGCGCGCTCACCGGTGGCGCCCCATTGGATCGCGCGGACCCGGCGTACGGGTCGGAACCCCGCCGGTTGGATCGCGGCGAAGCAAGCACAAAATGGTGCAGTGGATGGTCTCTGAGACGCTCACCTTCCGTCACTTTCTCAACTGGCGACGGAAGGAAGCTCAGCCGATCGGACGACAGACCGATGGCTTACGTCTCCTCCCGGCACACCCCGTCCGGTCAACTCAGCTGATGGCAGGTCTCCTGGCTCGCGGGTCTCGGCTTCATCCTGCCTTCCCAGCCTTGCCGGCCAGTGGCATTCTGCGGATGTTGCTCGCCGCTTACAGTTGCGGGGGCAGCCACGGCCTCGACCCGAAAGCAGGTCTCACCGTGTTCCCTTTTCACCCCTCGCCTTTCGACTCGGGGAACCATCGTCCTTTCAGCCTAGATTTTCCCCGACCGCGCCGCAACGGTTTTTGATTGCGCTTGCAGGCATCGGAACATCGTATGTAATAATATTACATAACAAACATCGGCTTGTGCTGTCAACCGGTCGGCCAAACGTTCTCGTTTCGATTTTTCTCGATGAAAGGTCCGCCGCGGGCAGGCGCCCGACCGCGGGAAGCCCGCTATAGCTCCAGGTTCCAGTTCTGGCCGACCAGATCCTTGCCGAAGGAATGGTGGCGTTCCTCCTCGGCAAGCTTGAAGCCCGCCGCCTCATAGATGCGGCGTGCCGAGACGAGAATGTCGTTGGTCCACAAGGTCAGCGTTCTGTAGCCCTTGGCGCGGGCAAAGCCGATGCATTCCTCGACCAGCCGCTTGCCGATGCCGAGGCCGCGCGCCGAAGGTTCGACATAGAGCAGGCGCAGCTTCGCCACCTCATCCGACTTGCGCACGAGAAAGACCGAGCCGACCACCTCGCCTTCCCGTTCGGCGATCCAGCTGCGCTCCCATTTCGGATCGAAGGATTTCACGAAAGCGCCGAGGATCTCGGCGACCAGCGCCTCATAGGTTTCGTCCCAGCCATAATCCTGCGCGTAGATGAGACCCTGGCGGCGCACGATCCAGCCGACATCGCCGACCTGCAAGGGTCGCAGCAGATAGGGCACCTTCGGCTCGGCACTGTCGCCGCCCAGCAGGCGCTGCACCGTCTGCATGGCCTTGACCAGCCTGTCCTGGTCCGATGCCGCCAACCGATCGAGCAAGGCGGCCACCTGATCGTGCGAATCCCGGTTCAGCGGCGCGAAGGCCCGCCGCCCGGCCGGTGTCAGTGCGATCGACGAACGCCGCGCATCGGCTTCTATCGCGGCGCGCTCCACTAGGCCGCGTTCCTCGAACTTCTTCAGCAGCCGGCTGAGATAGCCGGGATCGAGGCCGAGATCGCGCGCAAGATCGGTGGCGGTCAGGCCATCGCGATGCGCCAGTTCGTAAAGCACCCGTGCCTCGGTCAGCGAGAAGGCGCTTTTCAGCCACCCTTCATCGAGCAGCCCGATCTGACGGGTGTAGAAGCGATTGAAGGCCCGCACCGCATCGATCCGTTCGTTGCCGGAGTAATGATGAATCGTCATGGGATCCTCCTGTCCGCACAGGATCAATCAATTATTTGACCTAGTCAAGTATCTGGGGACGGGGCCAGAACATCGCGATGTGGACGATTATCTTAATTGCCGGATCAGCCCCTCGAAACCATCGGCCAGATGAGCGGCGCCGGCCGCAAACATTTTCACGAGGTTTTTCGGCCGGCCAGGGGTCTTGTTGGCATCCAGCAGCACGGCCCTGCCCTCATGCATGACGAAATCGAACTTGCCGTAGTCGAAGCCAAGCTCGTGTCGCAGCGCACGCATTTCCTGGGGAACAGGCACCGGTTCGCGGCGGATCGTTTCGGACGCCTTGACCAGGGCATTCGGCGAGACGTAGCGGGTGCAGCGTTCGCTCTCTCCGCAAAATACCCAGAACCGCGCCGCAAAACCATCAGGTTCCTTTTCCGGAATGAACTTGTCCACGACCAGATCGTCGCGCTCGAAGACGCCATCGGGAACATCGCCTAGGGAATCATAGACCTCATAAGGCTGCAGTGTCGGCACCTCCGGAAACGGTAGCTGCTTGCTTGCGCGCTGCGCTCGCCGATTGAGGAATCTCTCCGGAATGCCCTGATTGTTGAGATTGCTTTTGACAATGACCGGACCTTGCCAGGCGTCTCCCCGGTTCAGCAACGCTTCGCTGACCCGTCGTTTGGAAATGTCGGCCGTCGCGACATTGAGGCAGAATGGAAAACTGCGGGCATAGTCGAGATAGTCCGCGGGCGTTATCGTCGCATCGACATGCAGAACGGCGATGTCGGCGCTGGATGTCTTCGACAGACCTTGCTCGATCCGCACCGAGTGGCCGCGTCTTTTCAGTTCCGCCAGAACATCGAAAAGCATGTACGGACTGTCCCTGCGCAGCAGGATGTCGCGACCGCTCTGGAACCTGTCATGTTCATGAGTTATCACGACGATACGCGCCACAGCCGCCCTTTTAGCTTGCCTACCGATTTCCATTAAGCGATGGCTAATATCAAAGCCAGAATTCTCGTTTTGCAATCGACTTGAATGACAAATCATTGGGACAATTATCATCGTCATTGGATGCTTCTGGACGCGCCGCTTCGGCCGCCCCCGGAAACGGTTGCAATATTCGAGCGCGAGCTTGATCTGGCCGACGCCGACGTTCTCCTCCTGGGAGTGACGCCCGAACTGGCCGTGCTGGGCAGATCGATGCTGGCGATCGATCAGTCGGCGGCCATGATTTCCGGCGTATGGGCCGGCGACAATGCCTCGCGCAGGGCGGTGGCCGGCAATTGGCTGGATCTGCCCGTTGGCAGCGCAAGTGCCGATGCGGTCATAGGCGACGGCTGCCTGTCGGCCGTCGACTCCAAGATGGCCCGCGATACGCTGCTTGGCGAAATCGCAAGGGTGTTGAAGCCCGGCAGGCGCGCAGCGATCCGCGTTTTCGCCAGCCCGGAGATGACCGAGGACTTGCCGGGCATCGAAGCCCAGGTTCTGGCTGGCGGCATCGAGAATTTCCACGCGCTCAAATGGCGGATCGCGATGGCGTGCACGACCGGCGGCTCCGACTGCGCAATCGAGGTACGGACGATCCGTGACACGTTCGACCGCCTGTTCCCCGATCGCGAGGCACTTGCCGCCCGGACGGGATGGAGCATCGCGTCGATCAACACAATCGACGTCTACGCTGGCTCCGACACGAGCTACAGTTTCGCAAAGCTGGCCATGCTGGTCGATGAGGCGAATGTCTGGTTCGACGACGTGCGCATCGTGCCGAGCGGCTCCTATCCGCTGGCGGAACGGTGCCCGCTTCTGGTGCTTGGATCGCCGAAGCAATCGACAAAGCACAAATAGGATCTTCTTCGGCGTCGATCGGCTCACGAGCGCCTTGACTCTCGCATGCCGCCAGCCTATTTCAGCGCCACGTTAGCACTCGCCTTTGGTGAGTGCTAACCACATGTCCGGCACCGCCGGATGGAGGAACTGTTCTCACCAGTCTCATTCGAGGAAGAAAAAATGGCAAAGTCGAAGTTCCGCCCGCTTCATGACCGCGTGGTCGTACGCCGGGTCGAATCCGAATCCAAGACCGCCGGCGGGATCATCATCCCGGATACGGCGAAGGAAAAGCCGCAGGAAGGCGAAATCATCGCCGTCGGCTCCGGCGCCCGCGACGAAGCCGGCAAGCTCGTCCCTCTGGACGTCAAGGCCGGCGACCGCATCCTGTTCGGCAAGTGGTCGGGCACCGAAGTCAAGCTCAATGGCGAAGACCTTCTGATCATGAAGGAATCCGACATCATGGGCATCATCGGCTGAATATCGGCCTCACGTTCAACTTGAATCTTCGGGCTTAATCCAAGCCCCTGCCAGGAGCTAAACATGGCTGCCAAAGACGTAAAATTCTCCCGCGATGCCCGTGAGCGCATGCTGCGCGGCGTCAACATCCTCGCCGACGCGGTGAAGGTCACGCTCGGCCCCAAGGGCCGCAACGTCGTCATCGACAAGTCGTTCGGCGCTCCGCGCATCACCAAGGACGGCGTCACCGTCGCCAAGGAAATCGAGCTTGAGGACAAGTTCGAGAACATGGGCGCGCAGATGGTCCGCGAAGTCGCTTCGAAGACCAATGACATCGCCGGCGACGGCACCACGACCGCGACCGTTCTGGCGCAGTCGATCGTTC
>NZ_NWQG01000174.1:0-38452 GCF_002529485.1 Mesorhizobium sanjuanii | reverse complement strand
CTTCAACATCTTCACCGTCGACGAACCCAAGCTCAATGATGAAGGCAGCATCGACTGGAGCAGTCTGAAGATCCGCTCGTCGCCGCTCTATCGCGATTTCCTTGAATCCCTGGGCGCAACCGTCATCGTGCAAGCGCCGGGGGACGTCTACACCTCGCTCGAGCGCGGCGTCGTCAATGCCAATGCCTACACCGTATTTGGCTATGCGTCCTTCGGCTGGGACAAATTCACCAAATACCGCGTCGACCCGCAATTCTTCAAAACCGATGTGCTGGTCTCGATCAACAAGGCGAAATGGGACGCGTTGTCGCCCGAGGCGCAGAAGCTGCTTGCCGACACGGCCGTCGAATACGAGCGCGCGAGCTACGACGCCAATCTTGCCGAGTCTGAAAAGCAGGCACAGGCGATGATCGACGGCGGGCAGAAGGTGATCAGCTTGACCGGCGCCGGCCGCGACAAATTCCTGGGGGCTGCCGCGCAGGCGAGTTGGGCGAGAATGACCAAACGCGATCCCAGCAACATCGAGCAGTTGAAGAAATTCTTTCGGTAGCTCGATGGAGGGCGCTCGCGCGCCCTCCCAAGGATAGGCATGAGGGCGGTCGGGAATGGACAGGTTGTTTGCAGCGATCGGGAAGCTGAGCCTTGCGCTGGCCGCAGTGGCGAAAGTGGTGCTTGGTCTCATCATCGTCGCGGTGGTCGCTGATGTATGCGTCCGCAATCTAGGTCTGAGACCGCTTGCCTGGGCTGTGTCCGCGACGGAATATGGTCTGCTCTACGCGGCATTTCTGCCGATGCCCTGGCTGGTCCACAGCAAGGGCCATGTCTTCGTCGAGTTCTTGCGCAAGGCGCTGCCCGTGCGGGCGCGGGCGGTCCTTGAAAGGCTGGTCTATCTCGCCTGCGTTGCCGTCAGCCTTTACCTTGGCAGCGTCGCCCTCGTTTCCCTGACAGGCGCCGTGTCGGGCGGGGAATATGAGACGCGCAGCTTCGACATGCCGAAATGGCTGGTCTTTCTGCCCATCATGCTCGCCTTCTACCTCTCGGCGCTGGAATGGCTCAGATATCTGCTGGGTCGTGACACGCTGTACACGCTCGATCCTCTGGAAATGGAAGGGCTCTGACCGGTGGCCTGGCTGTTTCCATTCGCCGTGCTCGTTGGCACCATCCTTGTGTTGATGGGCCTTGGGCTGCCGGTCGCCTTCGCGTTCTTCGTCACCAATGTGATCGGGCTGTATTTGTTCTTCGGCGGTTCGGTCGGCGTGACGCAGATGATCGCCAACTTCTCCGACGCCGTCTCGACCTATGCGCTTGCGCCGCTGCCGATGTTTCTTGTCATGGGCAGCCTGTTCTTCCGCTCAGGCCTCGGCGAGAAGGTCATCTACGCGCTCGACCTGTGCATCGGCAATTTGCGGGGACGCCTCGCCTATGTCGTCCTCGCCGCCGGCACGATCTTTTCGGCGCTGTCAGGCTCGAGCCTCGCCAATACCGGCATGATGGGCTCGCTGATGGTGCCCGAGATGCTGAAGCGGGGCTACAAGCCGCATATGGCCTTCGGGCCGGTGCTTGGCGCCGGAAGCCTTGCCGTCATCATCCCGCCATCCTCGCTGGCTGTCCTGCTTGGCTCGCTGGCCCAGATCGACGTTGGCGCGCTGCTCATAGCCGGTGCGTTGCCTGGGCTGCTTCTCGTCGTCATGTACGCGACGCTGATCTTCGCACAGACGAAGATCGACCCGGACGCCGCTCCGCACTATCCGGTGCCCGCCGTTCGCGCGGCCGAGAAGGTGAGGGCGGTCGCCGTCAACATCATTCCGATGAGCGTCATCGTGTTCATGGTGGTCGGCACGATCATCCTTGGAATAGCGACGCCGACGGAGTCGGCAGGGCTCGGATGTGCCGCCGTCTTCGCCTTGTTGTTTGCCTACCGAAGGTTCAGCTGGTCGGTTGTCTGGAAATCGCTGGACGATGCCATGAAGGTCACGGGCATGACCTTCCTGATCATCTCGGCTTCGACGACGTTCTCGCAGATATTCGCCTTCTCCGGCGCGTCGAACGGTTTTATCCAGTTCATCGTGGGCTACGACCTTGGACCGTATCCCATGCTGCTCATGATGTTGCTCGTCGTCCTGCTGCTCGGCATGTTCATGGATCAGGTCTCGATGATGCTGATCACGCTGCCGATCTTCCTGCCGATCGCCCAGCAATTCGGCTACGATCCTGTCTGGTTCGGGCTGATCCTGCTGCTTGCCTACGAGGTCGGCTTCACCACGCCGCCGTTTGGCCTGCTGCTGTTCATCATGCTCGGTGTTGCTCCGAAAGGCACGTCGCTCAAAACGGTTGCACTGTCCGCGGCGCCCTACATCGCGCTGACGCTTCTGCTGATCCTGCTGATTGTCCTCTTTCCGCGGATCGCCCTCTTCCTTCCGAATTTGATCTAGCCGAACCCAGCAGGTGGTCCAGATGCGCTTTGCCTATCTCGCTTTCTTCCACGACGACCGCCAGGAAAACCTGTCCATCGCCGGTGAAGACGTCGACGCTGTGCGGGGCGTAATCGCCACAACGCCGGGTCTTGCGCTTGCAAACATCTATCTGCCCGAAGAGGCGACCGACATGTTCAACAAGGATGGCCCGCCGCCGGTCTTCGGCTTCCAGCTCTATTTCGACGAGTTGGCGGAGATGGAGGCGGCGCTCGCGCCGTCCGGCCATCTGCAGGCGCTTGCCGCACCGGGTATGCTGTCGAGCATCGCCGGTTCGAGGCCGACGCAGCAGGCAATGTGCGTGCGTGCGTTCCCCGTCGATGACGCTGGCGTCAAGACGTCTGGACTGCCCTGCAGTTACCTTGTCCACTATCCCGGGCCGGCCGAGGACATGAATAGCTGGCTCTACCACTATGTGACGCATCATCCGCAGTTGATGCGGGGCTTCCCCGGCATTCGCCACATCGAGGTTCTGTCGCGGCTGGATTGGTGCGGCTCGCTGCCCTGGCCGCGGGTCGACCATATGCAGCGCAACCGGGTCATGTTCGACAGTCCCGCGGCGCTGACGCACGCGCTGCAATCGCCGGCGCGGCTGGAGATGCGCGCCGACTACAAGACCTTCCCGCCCTTTTCAGGCGGCAGCCGGCACTTTCCGATGTCGACGGAAGCCGTGCATCCTTTGCCGCGGACTACCGGCAAATAACGCGAACAGTTCGCCGACGCCGAAAAAATCTCTGGAGTTTTCATGTACGACTTTCGGAAAAAATGTGTCTCGCTCGATCGCCTCATCGGCACCTTTTGCGCCATTCCGCATCCGGTGGCGGTCGAAGTGGCGGCTGCAAGCGGGGTCGATTTCCTGTGCATCGACTGGGAGCATTCGCAGATTGGCCGCGAGCGGCTTGAGGATCTGGTCCGCGCCGCCGATGTCCATAAGATTCCCGCGATGGTGCGTGTGCCGGGCCACACGCCGGAATGGATCGCGGCCGCGCTCGACGCCGGCGCGTCAGGCGTCCTGGTGCCGCGTGTCTCGACGGCCGAGCAAGCGCGCATGGCGGTCATGGCCTGCCGTTACCCGCCTGTCGGTGCACGCGGCGTCGGTCCAGGTCGCGCCGCTGGTTATGGGTACAGGATTCCAGACTACCTCAAGTCGGCCAACGATGTCCTGGCGGTCGCCATCCAGGTCGAGACCGCCGAGGGCCTCGCCAACATCGACGACATAGTCCAGGTAGACGGCGTCGACGTGATCTTCATTGGTCCCGGCGACCTGTCCGTCTCGATCGACGCGATGGGGCCAGCCGGTCAGGACAAGCTCAATGCCGCCATCATCAGGATCGCGGCCGCGGCGCGCGCGGCCCACAAGGCCGTCGGTATCTTTCGCCCCTCGGCGGATGATGTCGGCAAATGGTCGAAGCACGGCATCAGCTTCTACATGCTGGCCAGCGACACGATGTTTCTTGGCGCCGGCCTTGCCGCCGGTGCCGCCGCCGCGCGCAGCGCCTCTTAGAGCGGTTCAGCTTTTGATGGAATCGCTGGCCCGCTCTAAGTATTTGTTTTCACGCAATTCCGGACGGAAAACCGCTACGCACTTTTCCTGGAATTGCTCTAGCAAGAGATTGGCATGAAGATAATCAAGACCGACGGCGTGTTGTCAGTCGAGGCAGAGCAGCTGCGCTACCTCGACGGCTTGAACGCCGAGTTCGTCGAAAAGACGCTTCTCACAGAGGATGCCCTGATCGAACAATGCCGTGACGCCGATGCCTTGATGATATTGCGGGAGCCGATCACGGCTCGCGTGCTGGCGGAACTGAAGAACCTGAAGGTGATCGGACGGTTCGGCGTCGGCCTGGACTCGATTGACGTCGAAGCCGCCACCCGTGCCGGTGTTCAGGTAACCTATGTGCCGGACGCCAATCTGGTGGAGGTCAGCACGCATGCCATGGCCCTGATCCTGGCCCTGACGCGCAGGCTGAAGCAGTTCGACGGCGCAGTACGCGCCGGCCGCTGGGCTGCAATGGCTGACGGCGCCGGCATCACGCGGCCGGACAGGCAGGTTCTCGGCCTGATCGGCTTCGGCCAGATCGGACGCCTGACTGCCGAGCGGGCGCGGGTCTTCGGCTTTCATGTCATCGCGCACGACCCGCATATGCCGGCAGAGCGCATAACGGCCGGCGGTGCTGAACCGGTCGGTTTCGACGAGCTGCTTGCCAGGGCCGACATCGTCTCGTTGCATGTTCCCGCGACACCGGAGACCAGAAACATCATGTCGGCCGAAGCCCTGTCGCGCATGAAGCAAGGGGCGATACTTATCAACGTGTCCCGTGGCGGCCTCGTCGACGAGGCCGCGCTGGCGGATTTGATCCGGCGTCACCATCTGGCGGGCGCCGGCATCGACACATTCGAGCAGGAGCCGCCTTCGCCCGACAATCCGCTGCTGGCGCTGGACACCGTCTTGGTCAGTCCACACGCGGCGCACTACTCGACCCAGTCCTACGCCGAGGTTCGCAACAAGGTGTTTGCCGATGTCGCATCGGTCCTGCGCGGCGGCAAGCCGGTATATCCGGTCAACCGGGTATGACTGTCCGTTGAAGAGAGCCGATACGGCCTATTCGGTCGGCTGCATCATTTCAACCGGCGCTGATCGTCGGCGAAAGCCGCATGCCATTGCGCGGGGATGCCGGCTGAGCGGCAGGCTCACTCCGTTTCAGTGGCCAATGTGCGGATATCCGTCAGCACGAGGTCTGGATCGAGGAAATCCATGCTGTAGATGTTGCGGACCAAGCCTACCTCGTCGATCAGGAAGACGCGAAGGATATGGCTGAGGCCTCCGGTCGGATCCTGTGGATCGGGATCCGGCGCAACCGCCTGGTCGTAGGCCGCAAGGATCGGGCGAAGTGCTGCCTGGCCGGGCGCGGTCACGAAGAGCCATTGCGATCCGCCGTCACCGGGATCGCGCCAGAGCGTGCCATAGTCGGCCATGACAGCGGGCGTGTCGTGGTCCGGGTCGAAGCTCATCGATACGAGGCGCACCCGGCGGTTGAGCTCGGGATAATGGCGCACAAGCGCGCGCAATTGCGCCAGCTGCGCCGTGGCGGCCGGACAGATGTCGGCGCAGCGTGTGTAGATGAAGGAGAATACGGTGATGTGGCCGCGCAGCAGCTCGGCCAAGTCGGCGTTTTCGCCCTTTTCCGTCAGCACCGGGCCGCCTGCCGCTGTTCGGATCGGCGGCAGATGGTAGGAGCCGGGCTGCGGCAGCGCGAAAGCGTAGGCCGATGCCGGACCCGGCCGCACGGCATCGGCACCATGATTGTTGCCATGGGCCAGGGCAGCGCCACCGAAGCCAATGCCGGCAAGGATTGCGAAGACGAACGGCAGGTGGCGCATCGGCTCTCTCCTCCGAGGCCCGTTGTCACTTGGCGTAGAGGCTGGCGGCGCCGAAGGCCATCATATGCGGCCGGCCGAGCTTTTCCCCGGTGAAGTCGATTTCGAAGCGCGGCGTCAATTCCTTGCCGTTCCAGGCATAGGCCTTCAAGAACTGCTCGTTGGCATCGCCGGCCTTGTCCCAGTTGGCGAGCAGCGAGCTGGTATAGTAAATGCGCTCGCCATCCCAGCTCTGCGAGACCATGTTGAGTTGCTCGCCGATCTTCTTCTCGTAGATCTGCCTGGGGTGGTGCGGATCGGAGACGTCGAAGACCCTGGTCATGCCGTCCATGAAAGTGTCGGCGAACAGCGTCTTGTCGTCGGCGCTCAGGCTGATGTCGACGGGGATCGGCAGCTTGGCGGGATCGCCGATGTCGGCCACTGCCTTGGCCTGCCATTCGCCCTTCTCGTCCTCGTGGACCAGCCAGAGTTTCGAGGTAAGCGCGGTCGAGGTGAAGGCATAAGCATGGTCCTTGCCCTGGGCCCAGCGTATTTCGAGCGGCACGCCCGGCACCTGAAAAACCTTCTTCGGCGTGCGGGCATGGAAATCCCAGATGATCATGGAATTGCCGAACTTCTTCATCGCCTCGGCGTCGCCCGCAACCTCGCCGAAGGGACGCATATAATTCTCGCGCCCGGCGAAGGACGAGGTCAGCATGACGTTCTTGCGCGGCAGGACGCGTGCATCGTAGCCGTAACCGTCGGCAAATTCGCCACCGGGGATGTCCTTCGCCTCCTTGGCCGTCGGCAGCCAGTGGGTGGCGATGAACTCGCCCTCATTGGAGAATTCGACGAGCGCGGTGCGGCCAGTGCCGTCCTTGTTGGAGAGTGCCGGGATCATCATGCGTCCGGGCAGCGCATAGGCGCCGTGCGGACCGACAACGCCACCGGTCTTCTCTGCGAAATCGGCAATCGTCTTGACCAGCTTCGGGTTGGCCGGATCGCTTGCGACGTCGAAGACGAAGATCGTGTTGCTGTCGAGCCCCGTCGCCCAGAACTGGCGACGGTCGTCGGTGAAGCCGCCATGATGCGCTTCGTTCCGGCTGCCGACGGGATCGACGTCGATGACCTTGCCTGATGTCGGCGAGTTGTCTCGCGCATCCACGGTGACGAGCTTGTCGGAGCCGTCGCCCAGCCCCTCGACGCCGAGCGTCCAGACATAGACATAATCCTCGTGCCCGGTGATCTTCGGCATATAGGGCGAGAGGCACGTCTCGTCGGCAGCTGCGGGCAAGGCCACCGTGGCAGCCAGCAAGGCTGCAAGCGTGCTGGATGTCCGCAAATCGGGGCCGGGCAGGCGGCGGAGCACCGGCGTAGCCAGGCGGCCAAGGAAGCGGCCGATCGCACGAGGCGTCGCGCGGATCGAGGCACGCCTCAGCGAGTGTGCCTGATCGGCATAGAAGGAAATGTCGAGCGAACCGTCCTTGCGGCGGCGAGCGTCGATCGGACTTGTCATCACGGCAGCCTCCCTGAACAATGGTCTGTGTCGGCAAGATGCCCGACGAGGGCGGACGGCGCTTGAGCAAAGCCCTACCAAACCCTTGTCTTATTCCTGTATCTTCCTGTCCAAGCGTGGCCGCTTGCGGCCACATCGTGAGTTGCGGCCATGCGTTACCGTTTCGGAAACTGCGAACTCGCCCCGAGCAGCCACGAGCTGATCGTGGACGGCAAGCCACGACCGGTGGAACCCCAGGTCTTCGACTTGCTGCATCTTCTCGTCAGGAAGTCGGAGCAACTCGTGACCTATGACGAGCTGCTCGCGGAGATCTGGAATGGCCGTATCGTCTCGGATTCGGCGATCAGCGCCCGGCTCAGCGCCGCCCGCGCTGCGATCGGCGATGACGGCGCAAGGCAGGAATTCATCAAGACCGTGGCACGGCGCGGCGTTCGTTTTGTCGGCAGCGTGGAAACCGTTGGGGAGGTGCCGAAGCCAGACCATTCCCGCAGCGAAAAAACCGAGGCAGACCACCAGCGCGTGAAATTCTGCAATTCGCGCGACGGCACCCGCATCGCCTATGCGACCACCGGTTCTGGCCAGGCTCTCGTCAAGGCGGGACATTGGCTCACCCATCTCGACTATGACTGGCGAAGCCCAATCTGGCGGCCGTTCCTCAACGAACTGAACCGGCATATGCGGGTCACCCGGTACGACCAGCGCGGAAACGGACTCTCCGACTGGAACGTCGAGGACTTCTCGCTGGAGAGCTTTGTCGAGGACCTGGAAGCCGTTGTCGATGCCGCCGGACTGGAGAGGTTCGCGCTCTACGGTACGTCGCAAGGGGCTGCGATCGCCATTGCCTATGCTTGCCGGCATCCGCATCGGGTCAGCCATCTCATACTGCATGGCGGCTACCAGAAAGGACGGCTTGTCAGGACTTCCGCCAGCGAACGCGCCGAGGGCGAAGCGATATTGACCCTTATCCGTTACGGCTGGGGCCGTCCCGGCAGCCCTTTCATCAAGGCGTTTTCGTCGATGTTCATTCCGGACGGCACACGCCAGGAGATCGGCTCGCTGGCGGAACTGCAGAAGTTGACCACGTCGCCCGAAAACGCCGTTCGCCTCAGGGAGGCGGTCGACCGCTTCGACGTCAGCGGTCTTCTACGACAAGTAACGTGCCCGACGCTCGTCCTGCATTCGCGCGACGATGGCGTCCATCCGATGGATCAAGGCCGGAAACTCGCTGCGGGCATTGGCGGCGCCGAGTTCGTGATGCTGGAAAGCGCCAATCATGTGATTCTTCAACACGAGCCTGCGTGGAGCGTGCTGTTCGACACGATGATGAGATTTGTCGGGTCGACCAAGGATCGGACATGAGCATCATTCCATCGTCTTGCCGCCGCCGGAGCTACCATGCGCTCGACGGCAACAATCACGATGGCACCGGCTAAAGGCCGTGCTTGGGCGGCGCATCGTTTTCATCGGGATTAGGCACGGGATCTTCGTCCGGAAGCCTCTCCGGATCCGGTTCACGCATCGGCTTCGGTTCGGGAAGCGGCGGTGGTGTGGGCACC
Source organism: Mesorhizobium sanjuanii (assembly GCF_002529485.1). NCBI lineage: Bacteria > Pseudomonadati > Pseudomonadota > Alphaproteobacteria > Hyphomicrobiales > Phyllobacteriaceae > Mesorhizobium > Mesorhizobium sanjuanii. Next base: position 29,552 of record NZ_NWQG01000174.1, on the reverse strand, counting down.
GGCGTAGGCGTTGGCTCGGGGGTGGGAAGAATGGCCATGGGTGATTTCCTTCCGCTCGGCGCTCTCTGCCTTGGCGTCATCGACGTCGGCAGAACGCGAATTTTCGGATTCGCCACACCAGGGTTTCGCTCTGCCGCTGATGCAGGCAGAACGACCACGCCTGCCTATGGTTCCGCTGTGAGCCACTGACGATCCTGCAAGGATCGGGCGCGCTCGTGGCAAGATGGCAACCTCAGAAAAGTGTGATCGAAAAGTCCGTGCACGCGGGCCTTGCCGACCTCATGCAGCGCCATAATTCCATTGAGGGCGGATTCCATTGATGGCCCAGGCAAATTCACCTGCTGAATAGGAGGCGGACGTGAAGCACCAGACACTTGACCAACTGCATGCCGTTGCCGACGTTCACGCTGAAGCAACATATCTCGTGGAGACCAGGAGCCAACGTCTCGAACGCTGGGCGAAGCTTCTGGAGCAAAATCCCGATCGGCGCCTGGAAGCGCTCCCGGGCACCGAATACAAACCCGCTGAAATACGCGAAATGATGCGATACGACGGCTCGCCGATCACTGTGGCCTTCGACGATCCGATTTTTCGCGCGCAAGGCTTGAAGGATGACACCTACGGTGAAGCCAGGCGCTTCTTCGAGCTGACCGACTGGCAATTGCACGACATCGTATGTCATTGCCATGTCGGGGCCACGATAAGAGCGCGATGGGCTGCCTCTCGCGTGCGTGCGGCGATGTCCGAGAGGCAAGGCTTCCTCGCTTGGTTGCGGGGAACGTTCGCCTATTGAGGCTGGGATTACGCATGCAGCGGACATTGACCGCTGTGTGGCGGGTTGGACGATAGAGGCGGCGAGATGATTCACCGCCTCTTGAGCTTGCTGCGTGCCCTGCTAGCCGATGATGCTGAATCCGTCAGGCTCCTGGCCGGGATCGACTTCATGGGATGTCACGCTGGAGACCGACGCTCCGCGCGGCCCTCTCCAGAACCGGTTCATCATCGTCGAAACCGCGCCCTCGGCCCCGACGATCAGGGCTGTTACGGATCCGTCGTCTTCGTTGCGGACCCATCCGGCGAGGCCGAGCCTTTCGGCCTCGTTGCGTGTCCATACACGAAAGGAGACGCCTTGCACCCTTCCGCCGATCCTGACGCTAATTGCCTTGCGCCCTTCCCCCATGGTCGCCTCCGCGCGGAGGGGTCAAGTCGAGTGCCCGAGTCCACCCGGACCGTATATCACGTCGTTGTCTGGATGATCAGCGTCAAGGTGCCGTCGCCATCGACGTTGGCGGCGACGACCTGCGAGGAATTGAGTCCGTTTGCCGCCAGCGCCGATGTCGCCTGCGGCGATGCATCGATCGAGCCTTGCAGGACATGCAGATCCTCGGCGCTGGTCTGGGTAATCACCGCCTCCGCCTGCGTCTTGAGATCCGGCGGCAGATCCTCGAGAGCGATGATTGCGACACCGGTAAAATTCTGATCGGAAAAACCTTGGTCAGATGGTGTTTCGCCAGGCGGCGTCTGATCAGGCACGATTCCTTGGGCCGGGGGGTCGATTTGCGGGAGCGGGTCGAGCGATTGCGCGTTGATCGGCTGCGCCAGGGCCAGTCCCGAAAGGGCGGCGATCGTCGTCAACATGCGCATGATCTTTCCTTCCGTTTTTCCTTGAGGAGGACCATATTGGTGACCACACAACCACCGCGCCGGACTATGGTTCCCCTCCGTCGCGGAAAAGGCCGTCAGGGCTCCGCCATAATGGGCATGGCAGTCATGTGCCGCCCGATTGACTGCGGGCGGCTTCGGTGGTGACGGGGGTCAGGCAACGACGCCGGTTTGAACCAGCGGCAGGTGAAATCCTGATTCAAAGCGGCGCTGCAAGCTGTTGAAATCGCTGATGATACAGGCGTTCAGCCTCAAGCCGCTACGAATTCCTTGTGGGCGCGCAGGAAGCGCAGGAAATCCTCGCCACCGAGGATCAGGTCGCGCTCCATGGCGGTGCGGGCCTTAGCGGAATCCTTGTCCCTCAGGCCCTCGATCACTCGCTCATGCTCGGCCGCGCCGACATATTTGTGCTCGCCTTCGTTGAAGAAGACGGTGAGCATCGGTCCCATCGAGACCCACAGGCTCTCAATGTGGGCGACCAGCATTTCCATTTGGGAAAGCCGGTAGACGGTGAAATGGAAGTCCCTGTTGTGGCGGAAGGACTGGTCGGGGTCGCCGGCCCGGTCGGCCTTCTCGAAGAGTTTCTGGATGCCGGTAAGCTTGTCTATGTCCTCAGGGGTGGCGTGCTCGGCGGCAAGCCCGGCCGCCAGGCCCTCTAGCGAAAGCCGGATGGTGCGCACTTCCATGTAGCGCGCCAGCGTCAGGGCGGGAACGGTGACGAAACGGCCCGAGCGCAGTTCGAGGCCGCGTTCGCTGACCAGCCGCAGGCAAGCCTCGCGGGCAGGGGTGACGCTGGTGCCGAGCCGGTCGGCCAGGTCCTGCATCACCAGCCTCTGGCCGGGCCGGAACTGGCCAGCGATCAATCCTTCGCGAAGCGCGACATAGGCGCGCGCCGAAAGATTGCCCTGCTCGAGCGGCTGAATGTTCACGGCGTCGTTCTCCTCGACATCCTTGTTTTAGGTATCGGCACTGATTCGACAAGATACAGCCAATAGACGCGTTTTTCCTTTTGTTTATGCGAGCAAGGACTGTGCAACGCTTTCGATGCCGGCGGCGTCGAGCTGATAGTGCCTGTAGAGATGGGTCGGTGGTGCGATCAGGCTGAACTCGTCCTTGATGCCATGGCGCAGAAGGCGGGCGCCGCCGCCTTCCTCGGCCATCACTTCTGCGACCGCGCCACCGAGACCGCCCAGCACATTGTGTTCCTCGACCGTGAGGACAATGCGCGATTTGCGTGCCGCCACCATGACCGCCTCGCGGTCGAGCGGCTTGATCGTGTGCATGTCGATCAGGCCGACGGAATGGCCTTTTCCGTTCAGAGCTTCCATCGCTGCTTTGGCTGAATGGACCGGCATGCCGCAGGCGATGATGGTGAGATCGGAGCCGATGCCGTGGACAACGGCCTTGCCGAATTCGAATGGCGCGCCATCGGCATAGACGACCGGATCATGGCCGCGGGCGATGCGAAAATAGATCGGCCCGGGATGATGCACCGAAGCGCGCAGCGCGGCGGCGAATTGCGGTCCGTCGGCGGGCGACACCACGGTCAGGTCGGCAATCGAGCGCATGATGGCGATGTCCTCGGTGGCGTGATGCGAGGTGCCGTAGAAGCCGAGCGAGATGCCGGTGTGGTGGCCGATGAGGCGGACCGGCTGGGCGCAATAGGCGACATCCATGCGGATCTGTTCGCAGCACAGCAGCGCCAGGAAGGAAGCGAAGGTCGCGACATAGGGCATGACGCCGGTGGTGGCCATGCCGGCGGCGGCCGAGACCATGTTCTGCTCGGATATGCCGAACTGGGTGAAGCGCTCGGGAAAGCGCCGGGCAAAGCCGATCAGGCCGTTGGAGTGCTGCAGGTCGGCGGTGCCGGCAACCACCGGATGGCCGACCTCGGCGAGCTCGATCAGCGTGTTGGCAAGCGTGGCGAGCGAGGGCGCGCGTTTGTTCAGCTCGCGATATTGCCAGGAGTCCGGGCTGAGGGCGCGGTTCATTGTGCACCTGCCAGGATCGCTTCGCGTGCAAGCGCCTCGTCCTCGGGCGCGAGATAGCCAAGATGCCAGCCGGGCTCGGTCTCCATGTAATCGATGCCCTTGCCTTTGACTGTCTTGGCGATGATGCAGCACGGCTTTTCGCGCGCGCTGTCGGCTTTTACGGCGCGCAGCAAATTGGCGAGTGCTGCGACGTCGTGACCGTCGACCTCATGCACCTCCCAGCCGAAGGCGCGCCATTTCTCGTCAAGCGGTTCGATCGCCACCACATCGTCGACCTTGCCGTCGAGCTGGTAGCCGTTGCGGTCGACAATGGCGACGAGCTTGCTCAGACGATGGCTGGCCGCACTCAGCGCCGCTTCCCAGACCTGTCCTTCCTGCATCTCGCCGTCGCCGAGCAGGACGAAGACACTGAAGTCCTGGTTCTGGAAGCGGCCGCCCAGGGCCATGCCGACGCCATTCGACAGCGCATGGCCGATCGAGCCCGAACTGAAGTCGACGCCCGGCACCTTGCGCATGTCGGGATGATCGCCGAGCGGGCTGCCGAGCCGCGTGTAATCGTCGAGCCAGGATGTGTCGAAGAAGCCGAGGTCGGCAAGGATCGGAAACTGGCCGACGGCGGCGTGGCCCTTGCCCATCAGGAAACGGTCGCGGTCGGGCCAGGACGGTTCGCCATGCCTGAGCTTCATCGTGTCGTAGTAGAGGACCGAAAAGATCTCGGCGCAGGAGAACACCGACGAATAATGGCCGACCTTGGCGATCGAGATCAGGCGGATCGTCTCGAGCCGCACGAAGCGCGCGCGCTCGCGCAGACGCGCCGCCTGTTCGTCCGATATCTTACCGCCCGGACTGTTGCTCGGCCACTGGTTTGCGCCTGAGGACGCCATGCCTTCTCCTCCTCCTGATTGAATCCGATACTCGACAACTTATAAGTTATAAGGTACTGAGTGAGCTCGCAACCTAATTCGTCTGCAGCAGGACTGAGGACATGCTCCACAATTCGGCCCGAGCCATCGACATGAGCCTGCATCTGCATTCGCAGACCGATCCGCGGCGGCATGAGCAGGAGGGGCCATTCGTTATTTCGAGCGGCGATGGCGTGTATGTGCATGACGATACCGGCAAGCGCTACATCGAAGGCATGGCGGGCCTGTGGACCGCATCGCTGGGCTTCAACGACGCCAGGCTTGCGGCGGCTGCCGGCGCCCAATTCGCCAAGCTCGCAAACTATCACACCTTCAACCATCGCTCGAATGAGGCCTGCATCGACCTGATGGAGCAGCTCGCGGTGATCTCGCCGCTGTCGCCCTGCAAGATCTTCTTCGCCAATTCAGGTTCCGAGGCGAACGATACAATGGTCCGGCTGGCCTGGTATTATCAGGCGGCGCGCGGCAAACCCGGGAAGCGACGCATCATCAGCCGCCAGGGCGCTTTCCATGGCAGTACCGTGATGGGCGCGCTGCTCAGTGGCCTGCCGCATATGCATTGCTCATTCGGCGCCAACACCGACGACGTTCTCTACGCCACCAGGCCGCATCTTTACCGCGGAGGGCATGAAGGCGAGAGCGAGGACGATTTTGCCGACCGCCTCATCCACGAGCTGGAGGCGATGATCCTCAAGGCCGGCCCCGACACCATCGCCGCGATGATCGCCGAGCCCGTCATGGCGGCGGGCGGCGTCATCGTGCCGCCGCGCGGCTATTTTGCGAAGCTGCGCAAGCTGCTCGACCGCTACGACATCCTGCTGCTGGCCGACGAAGTTGTCTGCGGCTTCGGCCGCACCGGCAACTGGTTCGGCAGCCAGACCTTTGGCTTCGTGCCGGACATGTTCTCGGTCGCCAAGGGCCTGTCGTCGGGCTATCTGCCGATCGCGGCGGTGGTCGTCTCTGACAGGCTCTACCAGGCGATCGCCGACGAGGGGCATCGCAATGGCGGCTTCGGCCATGGCTTCACCTATTCGGGCCATCCCGTGACCTCGGCGGTGGCGGCGGAGGCGCTGCGGATCTATCACGAGATCGATGTGGTCGGGCGTGCGCGCACGCTCGGCGCGAATATGCATGCGGCATTGAGCGAGTCGCTTGCCGATCATCCCATGGTGGGCGAGATCCGTGGCATCGGCCTGATCGCCGGCGTCGAGCTTGTTGCCGACCGGCGGACGAAAGAGAGCTTTCCGGCCGAGGCGAAGGTGGGTGCGCAGGTGGAGCGCGCCTGCCGTGCGCGCGGCATCATCCTGCGCAACATGGGCGACGTGCTGGCACTCTGTCCGCCTTACATCATCGAACCCGAACAACTGGACGAACTCGTCCGCGCGCTCACCCTGGCGATCGAGGATACGCGAACCAGTCTCGGTCTCTGAGACGCGAAAGGCGCGATTTGTGTCTACTATCCAGTGAACTGCTTCAGCGGAGGTTTGCATGAACGACAGGATATCCCACGATCCAGCTGATGGAATTGCCTTCGTCAATGGAGCCTATGTCCCACTCGCCGAAGCCACCATTCCGCTCACCGACCGCGGTTTCGTGCGTTCCGACGCGACCTATGACGTCACCCATGTATGGAAGGGGCGCTTCTTCCGGCTCGACGACCATATCGAACGCTTCCAGGCTTCGATGCGCGGTCTGCGCATGAGCCTGCCCTATTCCTCGGCCGAAATCGCCGAAATCCTGGTCGAATGCGTTCGCCGCAGCGGGCTGCGCGACGCCTATGTGCAGATGACCTGCACGCGCGGCGTGCCGCCACGCGGAACCCGCGACCCCAGGCTCTGCGAGAACCGCTTCTATGCCTTCGCCCAGCCTTTCGTGTGGATCGCCAATGACGAGCAGCGCCGGGACGGGTTGAAGATGGTGGTGAGTTCCGTACAGCGGATCCCGCCGGAATCGGTCGACCCGCGCCTCAAGAACTTTCACTGGCTCGACCTCACCATGGGCATCTTCGAGGCCTATGACAAAGATGCCACCGTTGCGGTGCTGACCGACGGGCAAGGGCATGTGGCCGAGGGCGCCGGTTTCAACATCTTCGCAGTCAAGGACGATGTCATCACGACGCCCGACCGCGGTGTGTTCGAAGGCATGACGCGCCGCAGCGTGATCGAGCTGGCTCCGGAGGTCGGCGTCAATTGCGATTTGCGTCCGCTCGCCATCGAGGAATTGCGCGATGCCGACGAGATCTTCATCACCAGCTCGGCGGGCGGCATCATGCCGGTGACGGTGCTCGACGGCCGCATCTACGGCAATGGCAAGCCCGGACCGGTGACCATCCGCATCCATGACCTTTATTGGGCCAAGCACGATGCCGGCTGGCTCTCCACGCCGGTCGACTATACGCCGTGAGCGCGGCAGAACGCGTCTTCCTGGTGACGGGCGGCACGCGCGGCATCGGCGCTGCCTGCGTCAGCCGCCTCGCTGCGGACGGCGCGCGCGTCGTCTTCACCGGGCGCGACCGGGATGCCGCTCAAGCGGTGATGGACGCGGTTCCGCAGGCGGTGTTCGCGGCTGGCGACGCGACCAGTGAAGCCGACTGCCAACGCGCGGTCGCCATGGCGCTGGAGATCGGCAAGGGCCGCATCGCCGGGTTGGTCAACAATGCCGGAACCGGCGCCAGACACGCTTTCGACCAGACCACGCTCGCCGACTGGAACCGGACGATGACCGCCAACACGACCTCGGCCTATCTGTTCACCCGCCATGCGCTGGCGGGATTGCGCGCCGGCCGTGGTTCGGTCGTCATGATATCTTCCGTCGCCGGTCTCGTTGGCGAAGAAGGGCTGGCGATCTATACGGCGTCCAAGGCGGCACTGATCGGTCTCGCGCAGGCACTGGCGCTGGAATATGGCTCGCAGGTTCGTTTCAACACGCTGTGTCCCGGCCAGATCGCCACGCAGATGATGGCGAATACGCTCGCCATTCCCGGCCGCCGGCAAGCGCTGGAAAGCCGCATTCCGGTCGGTCGCCTCGGCACGCCCGAAGATGTGGCCGAGACGGTGGCCTGGCTGATGTCCGCTCCTGCAAGCTTCATCAACGGCGCGGTGATCAGCGTCGATGGCGGGGAGACCGCCGGTCTTATGGCATCCAAGTCTGATGGGATCTAAAGCTGAGCCTCGATAGCCGCCTTGTCCACGACAGACCACACCTGCACGATCTTCCCGTCGCGGAATTCATAGATCACGTTCTCCGAGAAGGAGACTCGCTTGCCGTTCAGGGGGAGGCCAAGGAAATTAGCCTTTGGCGCGCAGTCGAAATCTATCCGGCTCGCTATGTAAGGCGGATCGGCAATCAGCATCCGGACGTTGAAATAAAGGTCCGGAATGTCATCGAAGTCTTTCTCCAGCATCTGGCGATAGCCTGACAGGCCGAGCCGCCGGCCATTGTGGATCGCGTCGTCACCAACGAACCGTCCCAGCTGCCGCCAGTCCTGCTTGTTGAGGCAGGCGATGTAGTCTCGGTAGATGTCGGCGAGGGTGGTTCCGGTCACGGCAATGTCTCTCAATGCCCGGCTGTAAGGGTAACACGCCGGTTTTGAGCCTGGCCAGTTTGAGCGAGGCGCTGCGCGACATGGTCGGCGATCGCCAGGCTGGAGGTCAGTCCCGGACTTTCGATGCCGAACAAATTGACCAGTCCGTCAATGCCATGGACCGAAGCATCCTGGATGACGAAATCGGCATTGGGCTCGCCGGGACCGGAAAGCTTCGGCCGAATGCCGCTATACGCTGGGTGCAGGGCGCCATCGGCAAGATCCGGCCAGTATTTGCGGATCTCGTTGTAGAAGCGTTCGCCGCGCGCCGGATCGACGCGGTAGTCGAGCGTATCCGTCCATTCGACGTCCGGGCCGAAGCGGGCAACGCCGTCGAGATCGAGCGTCAGATGCACGCCGAGCCCGCCGGGTTCGGGCACGGGATAGATGAGCCGTGAAAAGGGAGCCCGGCCGGCAGCCGAAAAATAATTGCCCTTGGCATAGCGAAGTTCCGGCACGAATTGCGGATCGAGCCCGTCGATCGATCGGGCAAGCGCCGTGGCATCGAGTCCGGCGGCGTTGATGAAGGATCTGGTCGCGATTTCAAAGCGCTCGCCGCTTGTGCTGTCGATCGTGTCGAGCACGATGAGCCCATCCTCGGTGATGCGGCCGGAGACGATGCTTGTGTTGAGGCTAAGTGCGGCGCCGTGCTCCTCGGCGTCGCCCAGCAAGGCGATCATCAAGGCATGGCTGTCCATGATCCCGGTGGAGGGCGACAACAGCGCCGCCGTGCAGCGCAGCCTGGGCTCCAGCGCGAGCGCCTCGGCGGCGGTCAAAGCCACCAGATCGTCCACGCCGCAAGCCGATGCATTGGCCCGGATGGTGGCAAGCACCGGCTCCTGGTCGGCATTCGCGGCGACGATGAGCTTGCCGCAGCGCGCGTGCGGGACGGCGTGCTCCTCGCAGTAGCGATAGAGCATGTCCCGGCCGGCCACGCAGAAGCGGGCCTTCAGCGACCCAACGGGATAATAGATGCCGGCGTGGATGACCTCGGAGTTGCGCGAGCTGGTGCCGGTGCCGACGGCGTTCGCGGCCTCGAGAATCAGCGTGTCCATGCCGCGGCGCGCCATGGCTCGTGCGATCGCAAGGCCAACAACGCCGGCGCCGGCGACGATGCAGTCGACATGGTCCATGCTCAGGCGGCCCCGGCCTTGACGTCGTGCCTGCTGATGAGCCGTTCGAGGATCACTTTCCCACCTTCCGTTATGTCTGCGACAATCGCCCGCTCGGCGGCATCGGCATCCTGTTTCTCGACGGCCGCAAGCACCGCATAATGGTTCTCGATCATGGCGCGGCCACCCTCATGATAGGACTCCGCGATCAGCGGTCCCATCTGCAGCCAGAGCCGGTTCAGTATGCCACGCAGCACCACCATATCGGCGATATCGGCGAGCGCGAAGTGAAAGGTCTGGTTGAGCGCCAGCCCCTCCGTCCAGTTTTTATCGGCGATCGCCCGCTCGTTCAACGCAATAAGGCCGCGCAAGTGCTCAACATCCTTGGCGGCCGCCTTGAGCGCGGCCTCCCGCGCGGCCAGCCCTTCGAGCTTCAGCCGGATTTGGCGGATTTCGCGATAACGCCTCAGCGTGATGACGGGAACACGCACCTCGCGCGCCGATTTCTGCACCAGCGCCTCGTCCTGGATCAGCCGCAGGATGGCGTCCCGGACCGGCGTCACGCTGGTTCCCAGCGATTGCGCGAGGTCGCGGATGGTCAGCCTCGCATCCGGTGCGAACCGCCCCTTGATCAACGCTTCGGCGACACGGGAATAGACCGTTTCGCCGAGATTCTCGCGTTCGAGGGTCTCGAAGCTGAAAGCCTGCATTCCGTCTCCACCCCACCTCGCCAGCCCACAGGAAAGGGGCTTGACACTACATCTTATAAGAAACATGATGCATCAAACAGCATAATGCAAGAGGGAACGCCAATGCGCGCCGAGTGGCGGGCAGGTGCGGGAATTTCCCTGGAAGCAGGCAGGACAGGACCTTATGGACGCACGACCGAACTCGCCCGAAGCCCGAGACATCAACTACCACATGCATGGCTACACCAATGCCCGCAAGCATCAGGAAACCGGGCCGCTCGTCATCGAGAAGGGCGACGGCATCTATGTCGAGGACCTGGCCGGCAACCGCTACATCGAGGCAATGGCTGGCCTCTGGAGCGTGGCGGTCGGCTTTTCGGAGAAGCGGCTGGTCGAGGCGGCGACACGTCAGATGGCCAAGCTGCCCTTCTATCACGACTTCGGCTCGAAATCGCATTCGCCGCTGATCGATCTGGCCGAGAAACTGGTGCAGATGGCGCCGGTGCCGATGAGCAAGGCGTATTTCACCAATTCCGGCTCCGAGGCCAACGATACGGCCATCAAGATGATCTGGTACCGGTCGAATGCGCTTGGCCAGCCGGCGCGCAAGAAGATCATCAGCCGCAAGCGGGGCTATCACGGCGTCACCATTGCCGCGGCTAGCCTGACCGGGCTGCCCAACAATCATATCTCGTTCGACCTGCCGATCGCCAATGTGCTGCACACCTCTTCGCCGCATTACTGGCGCGAGGCGCTGCCGGGCGAGAGCGAAGAGCAGTTTTCGAGCCGGCTTGCCGACGATCTGGAAAAGCTGATCCTGGCCGAAGGGCCGGAAACCATCGCCGCCTTCTTCGGCGAACCGATCATGGGCGCCGGCGGCGTCATCGTTCCGCCGGCCGGCTATTGGGCGAAGATCCAGGCGGTGCTGTCGAAATACGACATCCTGCTCGTCGCCGACGAGGTGATCTGCGGCTTTGGCCGGACCGGTGAGATGTTTGGCTCGCAGACTTTCGGCATCAGGCCCGACATCATGGTCATGTCGAAGCAGATATCCTCGTCCTATCTGCCGATCTCGGCGCTGCTGATCAATGAGAAGGTATTCGAGCCGATTGCCGATGAAAGCAATCGCATCGGCACGTTCGGGCACGGCTTCACCGGCGGCGGCCATCCCGTCGCGGCGGCGGTCGCGGTCGAGAACCTGAACCTGATCGAGGAGCGCGACCTTGTCGGCAATGCGCGCACGGTGGGTGCGCATATGCAGAAACGGCTGCGCAAACTGGCGTCGCACCCGCTCGTCGGCGAGGTGCGCGGCGTCGGCCTGATCGCGGCGGTCGAACTGGTTGGCGACAAGGCGAACAAGACGCCCCGGGGCGCCGTCGGCGCGCTGGGCGGGCTGGTCAATGGGTTCCTGCAGCAGAACGGCGTGATCTCGCGCAACATGGCCGATGCAATCGCCTTCTGTCCGCCGCTGATCATCACCGAGGCGCAGGTCGATAGCATGGTCGATGCATTTGAAAGATCGCTCGAAGCCGCCGCCGGGCAGGTCGGATCGCCGGCCTGACCAGACTTTCGGGGGGGGCGGGCCGCAACCTCTGTCGGCAAGGCTCACCGCTGCGTTGACACATAAGATATAAGATGTAAGTTGTGTGAAAGACCCGAGAAGCCAACGAAGAAGTGGCTCGAGTAAGTACAAAAACACAGGTGGGCGCCGGCCGACGCTTCAGTCGACGGGCGCAAAGAAAACGACCGCAGGGGCGGTTAGCAAATGGGAGATTTCGGATGAACGGACTGAAGAAAACATTGGCTCTGGCCGTATCGGCCACGGTGTTGTCGGCCGGAATGGCGCAAGCCGCGGACTGGTGGCCCTTCAAGATCGCCTCGGCCAAGGATGGCGATCTGAAGAAAGTCGAGGAAATCGAATACAAGCCGCTTGAAAAGGCCGAGAAGCCCTGGAAGCTGTGCGTGCTTTTCCCGCATCTGCAGGACAGCTACTGGGTCTCGGTGGATTACGGCATCGTCGAGGAAGCCAAGCGGCTGGGAGTCAAGGTGACGGTGCTGCAAGCCGGCGGCTACACCGCGCTGCCGAAGCAGATTTCGCAGTATGACGACTGCGTCGCTTCCGGCGCCGACGCGATCCTGATTTCGGCCATCTCGGAAGCAGGCGTTGCCGCAAAGATCGGCGAGGGCATGGGCAAGGGCATCGTCAACATCGCTGTCGCCAACCCGATCCTGGAGACGCCGATCACCGCCCGCATCACACCCGACTTCTTCCAGAAAGGGTTCCAGACCGGCGAATATGTGAAGAAGTATCTGGGCGACAAGCAAGGGGAGGCAGTGGCCTTCCCCGGGCCGCAGGGCAGCGGCTGGGCAGAAACCTACATGGACGGTTTCCGCGAGAGCACCAAGACCGGCAACATCAAGCTGCTTGCCGAGATGTTTGGCGAGGCGAGCGTCCCGGCACAGCTCAAGCTTGTCGAAGACGCGCTGCAGACGCATCCCGACGTCAATGTCATCTGGGGTGGCGCGCCCACGGCCGAAGCGGCGATCGGCGCGGTGGCGGATGCCGGCCTCAGCAATGTGACGATCATGTCGTCCTATGAAAACCAGACGATGCTGAAAGCGGTCAAGGACGGTTCGGTGCTCGGCTTCGCCACCGAATATCCCGTCATCATGGGGCGCATCGGCGTCGACCTCGCGGTCCGCGCCCTCGAAAAGAAGGAGCACGAAAAGGTGCTTCTGGTCGCTCCCGGTATCGTCACCAAGGAGAATATCGATAAGATCGATACGACCCAGATCTTCGCGCCGGACGGCTGGCGCCCGGAATTCTCGGTCGAGTAGTGGCCTGGGCCGCGATGGCCTTCCTCCCAGCCTGGCCGCTTCCCTGGGAAGCGGCCAGGCGCCGCCGGCTTGAAGCCATCGCTGCCAAAATGATTCAGCCGATGCGCTTAAGTCCTTGTTTTTGAGCATATCGGCCCAAACCGCCGCTGCCTTTTGGGCAAGATGCTCAATTTTTGGTGAGATGCTCCTGGGCTTTATGACGAGATGCTGGAAGTAACCGGATTCACCAAGAGATTTCGCGGCATCGCCGCGCTCGACAATGTCGACTTCTCGCTCAACGAAGGCGAGGTCCACGCGCTGCTTGGTGAGAACGGCGCCGGCAAGTCGACGCTGATCAATCTCATTGCCGGCACATTCCCCTGGGCCGAGGGCGTCTACCGGATCAATGGCCGCACGATCACGAGCCTCACCCCGCAGGTCGCGCAGGAGATCGGCATTGCCGCCGTCTTCCAGGAGTTCAGCCTGGTGCCCGACCTTACCGTGCTGGAGAACATCTTTCTCGGCCGCGAGCAGTCGGGCAGCCTCTTCCTCAAGCGGCGGCAGATGCGCCAGGCTGGCACCGAACTGCTCGACGGGCTCGGCTTCAACCTGCCGCTCGACGAGAAGGTGGCGTTCCTGTCGCGTGCCCAGAAACAAATGGTCGAGATCGCCAAGGCGCTGCGTATGCGGCCGAAAGTGCTCATTCTCGATGAACCCACGGCATCGCTCACCGATGGCGAGGCCGAAAAGCTCTTCCATGCCGTGGCGCTGCTCAAGGGCAGGGGCGTCGGCATCATCTATGTCTCGCATCGCATGAGCGAGATCCGCAACCTGTCCGACCGAGTCACCGTGCTGCGCGGCGGCAAGAGGATCGGCACCGTGGTGACGTCAGAGATTTCGGATGAGGGGCTGATCGAGATGATGGTCGGCCGTCCGGTCGAGCAGCTCTTCCCCAGCATCGAGCACCGGCCGGGCGCAGCCAGGCTCGAGGTGCGGAACCTCACCACGCAGGACCATTCCGTCATCGACGCCTCGTTCGTGGCGCGGGCGGGCGAGGTGGTCGGCCTCGCCGGTCTCGTCGGCTGCGGGCGCAGCGAGCTTTGCCGTGCCGTCTTCGGTCTGGAGACGATCGAGGCGGGAACCATCACTGTCGGCGACAAGACCGTCGCGCGTCCCTCGCCAGCGTCCATGCTGGCCAGCAAGGTCTGCTATTTTCCGGCCGACCGAGGTTCGGAAGGACTGGCCATGGCGCGGTCGGCGCGTGAAAACGCGACGATGAGCTCGCTCGACCTGCCGGCCTTGTCGGCCGGGCCGCTGCTGAAGTTCTGGCGCGAACGCGAGGTGATCAAGGCGCCGCTCACCGACCTTGCGCTGCGGCCAATGGCGCCCGAGCGCAAGGTCTCGGCATTTTCCGGCGGCAACCAGCAGAAGCTGATGCTGGCGCGCGGGCTGATGCGGCCCTTCGATGTCTATCTCTTCGACGAACCGACGGTCGGCATCGACGTCGGCGCCAAGGTCGATGTCTACAATCTCATCAAGTCACTGGTGGCAGCCGGCGCCTCGGTCGTCGTCTCGACCTCCGAATTGCCGGAGCTCATCAACCTCGCCTCGCGCGTCTATGTCATGCATGAAGGCAAGGTCGTCGCCGAGCTTGGCCAGGGCGAGCTGACGGAGGCGCAAATCCTGTCCCATTATTTCGGAGGGCGGGCGTGAGTTCGGAGCAGGCAACGATGGCCCCTTCGGGCGTGATCAAACCCACGGAGCACCGGTCGAGCCTGCTCGACCGCTTTCTCATGCAGGGCGGCATCGTCATCACCTTTCTCATCGTGGCGGTGGTGGCGACGGCGCTGGTCGAGCCGCGCTTCCTCAACCGGCTCAACCTCATCAACGTCATGCGCAATTTCGCGCTCCTGCTCATACCGTCGCTGGCGCAGATGCTGGTGATGACGGCCGGCGGCTTCGACCTGTCGGTCGGCGCGGTGGTGGCGATCTCGTCCGTGGTCACCGCCGCCGTGATGCTCGTCGGCAGCGGCTATTTTCCGGATATGGAGATCGCCGTCATCCTGCTTTCGCTGGTTGCCGCCATCGGCGTCGGTGTCCTCGTCGGCTTGACCAATGCCGGGCTGGTGGCGAGCCTCTCGCTCTCGCCCTTCATGGTGACGCTCGCCATGATGTCGGTGCTGATGGGCATCGCCCTCTATTTCACGCAAGGCATCCCGATCTATGGCGTCGCCCAATCCTTTATCACCGGCGTTGGGCGCGGACAGTTTCTCGGCCTGCCGATCGTGCTCCATGTCGCGCTCATTGTGCTCGTCGCCTGCATCGTCATGCAGCGCTTCACCGCGCTCGGCCGGCATATCTACGCGGTCGGCAGCGATTTGCGTTCAGCCAGGCTGTCCGGCGTGGCGACCGGCCGCACGCTGGCGATCGCCTATGTGCTCGCCGGTATCCTTGCCGCGCTGACCGGATTCCTGATGACATCCCGGCTCGGCTCCGGCCAATCGACCATCGGCGGCACGCTGGCGCTGGAGACCATTGCTGCTGCCGTCATCGGCGGGGTGTCGCTGCGCGGTGGGGTCGGCCGTGCAGAGCATGTGGCGCTTGCCGCGCTCTTCCTTGCCGTCATCGCCAATGCGATGAACCTGGTCCAGGTCGACAGCAAATATCAGACACTCGTGCTCGGCGCGGTGCTGATCGTGGCGCTTGCCATCGACCGGCTTCTGCTGAGAAAGCGGCAGGCATGAGCACACCGTCAGGCACCAAGGCCCAGTCGATCGGCCCGCTCTCCGGCGGCGCCATCAAGGACATGCTGCTTGCCGCGCGCCTGCCGATCGCCATTGTCGTCACGCTGGTGCTGTTCGGATTGGTCGAGCCGCGGGTATTGTCGCTGGGCAATTTCCGCAACATCGCCATCCAGGCGAGTTATCTCTCGATTTTCGCCATGGCACAGACCATGGTCATCCTGACGCGCGGCTTCGACCTGTCCCTGGGCTACACCGTGTCGCTGGTCAGCGTCGTGGCTTCGATGGCCATGGTGGCAATGGGCGGCGGTGACGCATCCATCCTTTACGGCGTCGGCGCTGGCGTCCTGATCGCCGCGCTGATCGGCCTCGCCAACGGGCTGCTGATCGCCGGCATCGGCATCAACCCGCTGGTGACGACGCTGGGCATGGCCAACATCGTGATGGCCCTCTCCTCGACGATCAGCGGCGGCTTTCCGGTCACCGGCCTGCCGCGCGGCCTGACGGCGGAATTCGCGCAGGGCTCGCTCATGTCCATTCCGATCCCGATCTGGTTCGCCGGGCTGGTTTACACGCTGCTGTTCCTGACGCTCAAGGCGACGAAGTTCGGACGCAGCCTCTACATCATCGGCGCCAATCCGAGGGCGGCCGTCGCGGCCGGCATCCGCACGCTGCCGGTGCTGGTGCTTGCCTATACGCTGTGCGCGGTGCTTGCGGCACTCGGGGCATTATTGCTCACCGCCCGCACCGGCTCGGGCGAACCCAATCTCGGCGGCAATCTCACGCTGGAAGCGATCGCCGCCGCCGTCGTCGGCGGGGTGCGGCTGTCGGGCGGTGAGGGTGGCGTCGGCGCGGCCCTGCTCGGCGCGCTGTTCATCACCGTGCTCTCCAACGGCATGAACCTTGTCCAGATCGACGGCTATCTCCAGCAGATCTGCCTCGGCGTCATCATCATCGTCAGCCTGATCGTCAATCGCGACGTCGCCAGGCGCTGAAACCCTTCTTTTTGAGGACATGCATGACCTATCAAGTTTGCATCGACATTGGCGGCACCTTCACCGACTGCCTTGTCTCGAACAGCAAGGGCGAGATCGCCATTTTCAAGTCGCCGACCACACCCGGCGAGTTCGAAAAGGGCTTCATCGATGTCCTGCATGTCGCGGCCGAGGGTTACGGTCTCATGCCCGCCGATTTCATGAAGAAGATAGAACTCGTCGTGCACGGCTCGACGGTGTCGACCAACGCGCTGGTCGAGCGCAAGACGGTCAAGGTCGGCCTTGTGCTGACCGAGGGCCACCAGGACATCCTCGTGCTGCGCGAGGGGCCGCGCAAGGGCGCCTTCCAGTGGCGCCTCAACTATCCCGATCCCTATGTGCCGCGCCACCTCACCAAGACGGTGGCCGGACGCATCGACGCGCGCGGCCGCGAGCTTGCGCCGCTCTCGCTGGACGATGTCCGCAAGGCAGCGAGCGAGTTCCGCGCCCTCGGTGTCGAGGCGGTTGCCGTCGGCCTGCTGTGGTCGGTGGTCAATCCGGCGCATGAACTTGCGGTGCGCGCCATCCTGGAACAGGAACTGCCCGGCATTCCGATCACGCTCAGCCACGAGATCAACCCGATGCCGCGCGAGTACAAGCGCATCATTGCCGCCGCCATCGACGCCTCGATCAACCCGATCGTGCGCACCTATATCGAGAAGCTGAAGACGGCGCTCGACGAGGAAGATTTTGCGGGCGAGCTGCTGCTGGCCAATTGCGTCGGCGGCATGATGCCGCTCGCCGACATGATCCGCAAACCGATCTACAGTGTCATGTCGGGACCGACGCTAGCGCCGATGGCGGCGCTGGCGCTGTCTGACGAGCCCGACATCATTGTCGGCGACATGGGCGGCACGACCTTCGACGTCTCGGCGCTGCGCGATCACCAGATCATCGTCACGCCCGACAGCATGATCCACAATGACTCGCTCGGCATTCCCAAGGTCGACGTGCGCTCGGTTGGCGCCGGCGGCGGTTCGATCGCCTTCGTCGACGAGGGCGGGCTGCTGCGGGTCGGCCCGCGCAGCGCCGGCGCGCGACCGGGGCCGGCCTGCTATGGCAAGGGCGGCACCGAACCGACGGTCACCGACGCCAATGTCGTGCTCGGCATCGTCGACCCGGACTATTTCCTCGGCGGCAAGATGAAGCTGGAGCGCGAACTCGCCGAAGCGGCCGTCGACAAGATCGCCGAGCGGCTCGGCGTCACGCGCGAGCAGGCGGCGTACGCGATCTACACGACCAGCAACCACAATATGGTCGCGGCGATCGAGGAAATCACCGTGCGCGAAGGCATCAATCCGCGCGACAGCTTCTTTGTCTGCGGCGGCGGCGCCACCGCCATCCACATCGCCGAGATGGCCGACATCCTCGGCCTCAAGCGCTATATGGTTCCGCGCTTCATGGCGGGCCTCAGCGCCTTTGGCGGCCTGATCTGCGATATCCGCAGCGAGGAAAGCGCCGTCCTGCTGACATCGGATGCGAATTTCAACGTCGACGGCGTCAACCAGGCGCTGAAGCGGCTGCGGCAGGCCGGAGACAGTTTCCTCGCCGAGGCCGGCGTGGCACCTGATAACAGGCAGTTCGAGTTCTCCTTCCTCGGCCGCTACGAATATCAGTCCTTCGAGATCGAGGTGCCGTTCGAAAGCAAGGACGGCACGCTGTCGGCCGACGACCTGCCTGGACTGGTCGAGGCTTTCCACAAGATGCATGAGCGCATCTATTCGATCCGCGCCGACAATGACGTGGTCGAGTTCACGGCGTGGAAGTTGCGCGCCATCGGCAAGCGCTCCGGCCAGGATCTCTGGCAGAAGAATACGCTTGCGGTCCAATCGGGCGACATCAAACCCAAGGCCCGGCGCGGCATCTACCAGCAGGAAAGCGGACGGGTCGAAACCGTGCCGGTCTACGAGATGGCCGAGCTCGGCGCCGGCGCCCGTCTCGCCGGACCTTGCCTGGTCGAGGCCGAGACTTTTACCGCCTACCTGAAAAACCAGCACCGGGGCGAGATAGACCAGTATGGCAATCTCGTCGTCGACATCATCTAACCCCGCAACCGCGTGAGGTAACGCCATGGACGCCATCAACAAAGCTGAGCTCGACGTCGCGGAGCGGCGGGTGGATCCCTTCCTGATGTCGGTGCTCAAGAGCCGCTTCGAGGCGATCGTGCGCGAGATGACGCTGGTCGTCATGCGGGCGAGCCGCTCGGCGGTGATCAAGAACGCGCGCGACTTCTCCTGCGCCATCCTGACCTACGACCATAGGCTGGTCTCGGTCGAGGACGCGCTGCCGATCCATGTCATGTCGATGGACATGGCGACGCGGCCGCTGACCGACCTCTTCGACGACATTACGCAAGGCGACATCTTCCTCAACAACTGCCCCTATACCGGCGGCACCCATCACGCCGACCTGATCATGACGATGCCGGTGTTTTACGAGGGTGTGCCGCTGTTCTGGGTCGTCGCGCTGTCGCACCACGCCGACACCGGCGCGCCGGTGCCGTCGACCTATCTGCCCTTCGCCAAGAACATCTTCGAGGAGGGCATGCATTTTCCCTGCGTGCGGGTGGCGCAGAACTACCAGGAGAAGAAGGACATCCTGCGCATCGGCACCATGCGCAACCGCGTGCCCGACATGTGGCTGGGCGATGTGCGCGCGCAGATCGGCGCCTGCCGGACCGGCGAGCGCCGCATTGGCGAACTGTTCACACGCTATGGCCGCGAGACAATCATGGGCTTCGTCGAGGACTGGTTCGACTATGGCGCGCGCTGCGCCAAGGCGGCGATCGCCAAATTGCCCGCTGGCAGCTACAGCTATGAAACGCGGCACGACCCGGTGCCCGGCGTGGCCGACGAGGGCATTCCGGTGCGGCTAACCATCCATGTCGACCCGGCCAAGGGCGAGATCGTCGTCGATGCGCGCGACAATATCGACAATGTGCCGGGCGGCCTGAACCTGTCCGAGAACACCGCCACTGGCTCCTGCCGCATCGGCGTCTTCAACAATCTGGACGAAAGCATCCCGCACAATGAGGGCGCCAAGTCGCAGATCAAGGTGCTGCTGCGCGAGGGAAGCGTCGTGGGCAAGCCGAAATATCCGGTCGGCACCTCGGTCGCCACCACCAATGTCAACGACCGGCTGATGATCGCCGGCAATTGTGTCTTCTCGCGGATGGGCGCGCCATACGGACAGGCCGAGAGCGGCTCGCATCTTCCCGCTGGCGTCGGCGTCATCTCTGGCGAGGATCCGTTCAAGAACGGCAAATCCTATGTCAACCAGGTCTTCGTCGGCTATGCCGGCGGCGGTGCCCGGCACGGCTATGACGGCTGGCTGACCTATTGCGGCCCGGCCAATGCCGGCCTTATCCAACTCGACTCGGTCGAGGTCGACGAATCCATGTATCCGATCGTCATCGAGCGTCGCGGCGTGCTGCCGGGCTCGCAGGGCTTTGGCGAGTTCGAAGGCGCGCCGGCCACCGGCGGCGTCTTCTACCCGCTCGACCACGACATGACGATCGTCTACGCGGCCGACGGCACCTCGTTTCCGCCGCGCGGCGTGCTGGGCGGCGGCGACGGCAAGGAGAGCGAATCCATCAAGGTCCGGGGTGGCGACAGGATCGTGCTGCCGGCGTTCAGCGAGGAGACGATCGAGGACGGCGCCAGGATCGAGTTCACCGCTTGTGGCGGTGGGGGTTACGGCGATCCGCTGAAACGCGAGCCGAGACGCGTCGTGGCGACCGTCAATCGCGGCTGGCTGAGCCGGGAGGATGCCGAGACAGTCTATGGCGTTGCGTTGACGGATGCGGCCGAGCCCGGCCTGCTGATGGTCGACGAGGCACGGACGGCGGAGCTTCGCGCCAGTCGGCGCTGACTGGAAAGCCTTCTGCACTGAGACCGGAAAGGGAGGGCGCCTGGCCAAGGCCGGGCGCATGATGCGGCCATGCATGAAGATCGACCGATATCCCTGGCACGATTCCGCCTGGCGGATGCCGCGCTGTTGCTGCTTGCCGCGGCGATCTATGGCGGCATCTTTGCGGTGAACCGCCTCGCCGCGGAAGCGCTCTGGCCGCCTATGGGCTTTGCCTTTCTGCAATCGCTGCTGGCGGGCATTGTCCTGGCGCTGCTTGTGGTGCTCGGCGGACGCTTCGCCCTGTCGGCGGCGCATCTGCGCGCCTATGTCGTCATGGGCGCCCTAGTCGTCGGCCTGCCGATCGGCATATTGGTCAAGGCGGCGGAGCATATCGACGCTTCCGTGCTGACGCTGGTGCTCTGCCTCTCCCCCATCCTCACTCTGCTCATCGGTGTGGCGGCCGGGCTCGAGCGTTTCGACCAGCGTACCTTATTCGGGATGCTTCTGGGCATAGCTGGCGTGGCGGTCATCATGGCGCCCGGCGCCGGCGTCATCGGCGACGGTGGCATGTTCTGGTTCCTGGTCGCCCTTTCGGCGCCGCTGATGTTCGCCGCCGCCAACAATTGCGCCAAATGGCTGCGGCCGGCGGATGCCACGTCGGCCGCCATGGCCGCCGGAACGCTGCTGGGTGCCGCGGCCGTGGCAGGCGTGGTGATGCTGGTGCTCGGCAGCGCGGTGCTGCCGCCCGGCGGCATTATGTCGGGGCTGCTGCCGCTCGTCATCGCCACGGCGATCAACGCCGTCTTCTTCTGGCTTTTCTTCGCGCTGGTCGCGCGCATCGGCCCAGCGCGCTTCTCGCTGTTCAACTATCTCGCGGTAGCAGCCGGAATTCTCTGGAGCCTGGTTTTCTTCGGCGAACAGCCGGGCGCGCTGTTCTGGCTGGCGCTGCTGCTGATGATGGCCGGGATGTATCTGGCACTGTCGCGCAAGGCCGGGCCGGCGGCTGCGGCGTGAACTCGGCGCATGCGACATCGCTGCGCGATCATGCGAGCGCCCGCTGCTTGCGCATGTCGGATGCCGGTGTTAGGTGTGCCCTATCGACAGGGGCGCCCCGCATTGCCGGGGCTGAGATGTAAGGCGCCAAGCCTTCGGTCCCTCAAGCTGATCTGGGTAATGCCAGCGGAGCGAGGCGACCGTGTTTTCAGGTGCACAGATTTCACTCTATCCGATGTGCGACGATTTCGTCGGCGTCATCCTCGGGGCGCTTTCGGCGTTCGACCCATATCGGGCGAATTTCCGCATCGAGACCGACGACATCTCGACGCTGATCGTCGGTCCGCCCGAACAGCTGTTCCCGGCCATGCGCGATCTCTTCGCATCGGCGGCGGCAAGCGGCGTGCATTGCGTGTTGTCGGCAACGGTGTCGCGCGGCTGCCCGGGCGAGCCCGACGATCCGATCTGCACGCCGATTTCCGGCGGCAGCCACGAGCTGGCGCTGGCGGAGCGCATCGACGCGGCGCGGGCGCATGTCGACACTGCGGAAAGGCTTGGGCAAGAGGTCGCCGCGCAGTTCTCGCTCTATCCGCTCGGCGAAGGCCATCACATGGACGAGATCTATGGCTGCATCGACTTCCTCAAGGCGTCCGGCGTCTTCGACAAATCGAAGAATTTCTGCACCAAGCTGAGAGGCGATGCCGGACCGGTGTTCGCGACGCTGTCGGAAGCTTTTCTTCGCTTCGGCGCGCCGCAGGGCCATGTCGCGCTCGATCTCACCGTGTCGGCGAACAGCCCGAGCTTGCGATAAGTCGAACCGGTCGGTCAGTCTGTTCGTGCGGTATCGCCCTCGTAACCGCAGCGCCAGTAGGCGACCACGAGATGCGCGTCGCGCGCCAGTTTCCGGTCTTGCCTGAGGTAGGAGCGGATGGCGCGGAAGCTCTTGTGTTCGCAGCCGGCCCAGGCAAAGACGCTGCGCCCGTCCTCGGGCCAACGGACTTGCCGGACCGCATCCTGAAGCAAGGTCGATTTGCCGGGGGCCACGCCGTTCCTGTGCAGCCACTTTATGTCCAGCGAGGCCGGCGAAACCAGCTTCTGCTCCTCGCCGCCATTGGCAACCTCGATGCGGATGACGGCGTGCACGCCTGCCGGCAGCGCCTCGACGATGCGGCCGATCGTGGGCAGGGCGGTTTCGTCGCCGGCAAGCAGGCACCAGTCGGCCACGGGGACCTCGCCGCCACCCGGCCCCGTCATGCCGACGATGTTGCCGATCCGTGCATTGGCGGCAAAGCGCGCGCCGGGCATGCCGTCGCCGTCATGCAGGACGAAGTCGATATCGACCTCTCCCTTGTCGACGTTGATGCGGCGGATCGTGTAGATGCGCACGTCCGGCCGCCGTTCCGCTTCGGGCCATGCCGGGCGGCCATCCTCGCCGGTGACGGGCCAGGCGGGGACGGCGCCATCCCTTGGCAGCAGCAGGCGGACATGAAGTCCGCCCGTGGCGAAGCGTCCGAGGTCGCTGCCGGCCAGGGTCAGCCGCCGCATATGCGGCGTCACGCTGGCGGTCCGCACGACGCGCATCTCGCGGAAATAGGGCAAGGGCTGGCCGGTCGCGCCATCGCCTTGCCAGACGATTGCGGGGTTCTCCACCGAAGCGAAATGCAAAAGATGCTCGGCGATGGAAAGTTTTACATAGGCCAGGGATGTCTCGTCATTGCCCTCTGCGAAAACCCTGAGGCAGCGCTGACAGGCTTCCATGCTGGCCGAACCGAAGGCTGTGTCGATGCGGCTGCAGGCGCCGTCGATGGCGACGTCGCCATGATCGGCAAAATGGGCGCAAAGCCGCTGCATGATGTCTTGCGGACAAGACAGCGCGATCTCGGCGGACGCCTTGAGGTTTCTCGGCATGTCAGCCATGACGCGGTACTCCTTTTGCGAGTAGATGGACGAGATACGGTCCGCCAAGCAGCGAGGCGAACAGGCCGACGGGCAACTCGTATGGAAAGGCCGCCATGCGCGACAGCCAGTCTGATACGATCATCAGAAGCGCACCGACCAGCACCGCGCCGGCGAGGTGAGCTCGGGCGCGGGTAAAGCCGACCAGCCGTGCGAGGTGCGGCGCGATGAGGCCGACAAAGCTCAGCGGTCCGACGAACATCGCGGCAAGTGCGGTCAGGATCGCGGCGAGAACGATCAGCATCAGCCGGCCTTTGGCGACCGGCAGGCCCAGCCCGCGCGCGGTATTTTCGCCGAGCGGCAGGATATCGAGCCAGCGGATGGCGAGAAACAGCGGCAGCGTCAGCAGCACCAGACAGGCGACCATGAGCCAGGCATCGACGCCGGTCGCCTGGCTGGTCGAGCCGCTGAGCCAACGCAGCAGGACGTAGGACTGCGCATTTCCCATCGCGATGGCTGCTGTGA
This sequence comes from Mesorhizobium sanjuanii, assembly GCF_002529485.1. Classification (NCBI taxonomy): domain Bacteria; kingdom Pseudomonadati; phylum Pseudomonadota; class Alphaproteobacteria; order Hyphomicrobiales; family Phyllobacteriaceae; genus Mesorhizobium; species Mesorhizobium sanjuanii. The sequence continues at coordinate 5,737 of NZ_NWQG01000174.1, read as the reverse complement.
TGACGGCGCTGCACAGCGCGCTCATGGCGACGCCGGCCAGCAGCAGCCGCTCGGCGCCGAATTTCGCCCGCGCGCCGATCGCCAGCATGGCGATCAACACCGCCAGCGAACCGAGCACGGACCCGGCAAATTGCCAACCGGGCGCAGCCGCCACGCTGAACGCCAGCACCGCGGTCAGGCCGGCGCCGGCGCCGGTGCCGACGCCCAGCACCTCCGGGCTTGCCAGTGGATTGCCGGTGATGCGCTGGATCACCACGCCTGCCACTGCCAGCATGGCGCCGGCGGCCGCCGCCACGCCGATGCGCGGCGCGCGCCAGGCGGCGAGATCGGCCAGCATGTCGCCGCCGGCGACAGACCAGCCTGCCGGACCACGCCCGAGAATGAGCGCCACCCCTGCGGAGAGAAGCATCGCCAGCAACAACAGCAGGATGATGAGCCAGGGATGGCCGGCCTTGCGCGGAGAAGCGCCATGCGCGCCGAGATCAGGCCATTCGAGCATGCGCAGCCTCGGCAGCAGCCAGAGCAGAACGGGGCCGCCCAGAAGTGCGGTGCCGGCGCCGGTCGGAATGCGTTCGCCGCCAGTGCCGGCCGCCAGTTGCACCAGCCCGTCCGTCAGCCACAGCAGGATGGCGCCGACCAGTGGCGCGGCGAGCAGCTTTTGCCGCAGCGTTCGCGCGCCCGAAAGTGCGGCGAGCGCGGGCGCCGCAAGGCCGACGAAGCCGATGACGCCGACCTCCGCGACCACGGTGGTCGCCATCCACACGGCAAGCGCGATGACGAGGAAGCGGCTGCCGTGACGCGCGATGCCCAGACTGCGCGCCGAGGCGTCGTCAAGGCCAAGAATCGTCAGCGGTCTGAGCAGCAACAGGGCGGCGGCCCCGCCGATCGCAAGCCTGACCGCCAAAGCGATGGCCGGTCCCCAGTCCTGCTGGACAAGCGATCCGCCGCCCCAGATGAACAGCGAGAACAGATAGTCGCCATTGGCGAGGATCAGGGCGGCGCTGACGGAGCTCGCGGTCAGCGCCACCATCATGCCGGCAAGCACGACGGAGACGGGCTCTAACCCGCGCCGCCAGGTCAGCGACAGCACCAGCAGCACCGCGGCGATGCCGCCGGCAAAGGCGACCGGCCCTTGCGACCGCTCCATCAGGAACGGCGCGTAGATGGAAGCCGCCGTCATGGCGAGCTGCGCCCCCGCCGAAATGCCGAGCGTCGATGGTTCGGCCAGCGGATTGCGCAGCACGCGCTGCAGCAAAAGCCCGGAGAGACCGAGAACGGCGCCGGCCAGCACTGCCACCGCCGCGCGCGGCAGCGTGCTGTAGAGAAGGATGACACGGTCGAGATCGATGCCGCTGCCCGTCAGCGCGGCAGGCCACTGCATGCCGACGCGCCAGGCGAACAGGAGTGCCGCCACAACGGCCAAAAGGCCCCAGAGCGCGACCGGCGGCAGCGCATGGCCGGTCACGGCGCGCTCGGTCATGGCGCGGTCAGCCATGGGTCTGCCCGGCAAGTGCCACTGTAGCCAGGCGTGCGAAGCGGCGCGCCGAGGGCAGGCCGCCGAAATGATTGATCGGTTCCAGCACGGCAACACGACCCTCGCGGACCGCCGGCAGCGCGTTCCACAAGGCATTTGCAGGCAGCGAGCGGCCGACATCAGCCGGCAGCGGCGAGACGACGAGGATCGATGCGGCGGGAACGCGCGCCAGCGCTTCCAGTCCGACCGGAGCGGCGGCGCTGTAATCCGTCTCGTCGGTCCAGGCGTTCTTCATGCCGAGACGCTGAAGCACGTCGCCAAACATCGAATCCCGGCCGAAGGCGCGGAAATGGCGTGAATCGCCAAGGCTGATGACAAAGACTGGCCGCCCTGAGGCGGCCGGCAACGCGGCGCGCAATCGGGTGATCTCGACTGATGTCTCGTCGACATAGCGTTTCGCCTCGGCCTGTCGTCCGAGTCTTTCGCCAAGCGCCAGCATAGCGGCCTCAGCGAGCGGGTAGGGCGGCACGCCGGGCGCGTAGACCGCTTGCGCAAAGACTGGCGCAATGCGCTCAAGCATGGGGCGCTGGTACTCATAGAAGTTGGAGATGACGATGAGATCCGGCGCGACGATGCGCAGCAACTCGTAATTGGGTGTGCCGCGCAGGCCGAGATCGGCTATCGATGGAGGGACGATCGGTTCGACCACGACCTTGCGGAACTGGATGAGTTCGGTCGCCGCGACCGGCTCGATGCCGAGCGCCAGCAAGGTTTCCAGCATGCCCCAGTCGATCGCCGCGACGCGCAGCGGCGCTGCCCTGGCGACGATCGGCGACAGGGCCGCCGCCAAGCCCAGCGCGAGCACCCGCCGCCGATTGGGCAGATGTCCCATCGCCCGGGGCAGATGGTTCATCGCCCGGGGAAGGAAGATCATCGCTGACGTCTTTGGCACAGAACTACCAAGTCGTATGGGCCTTCAGCTTGAACGAGCGGCCTTCGCCATAGGAGCAGGTCGCGAGCGTCTGGCAGCTTGCCACATAGGTCTTGTCGAAGAGATTGGTGATGTTGAGGTCGACGCCCCAGTTCTCCTTCTCGTAGCCGAGCTTCAGATCGGCCAGCGTAACGGCCGGAACCTTCGCCGTGTTGTCGTTGTCTGCCCACGAGGAGCCGAGATGGCGGACGCCGGCGCCGACCGAGATGCCGTCATACCAGCCGCCGCGCAAGGTGTAGTCGACGGATGCCGAGGCCATGACTTCCGGTACGATGAAAGGCGTCTTGCCGATCAGCGAAGGGTCTTCGCTCTTGGTGAAGTCGATATCGTAGGCGGTCAGCGCCGCGGTCACCCTGAGATCCTCGGTGACGTTGACCTTGCCTTCGATCTCCACACCGCGCGAGCGTAGCTCGTCGGCCTGGACCTGGGCAAAAGGATCGGTGTCGCTGGCGATGGCCACGTTCTGGCGCGTCAGATCGAAGAGCGACAGGGTGAACAGGCCGTCGATGAAGGTCGGCTCATATTTGACGCCGACTTCGTATTGCACGCCTTCTTCCGGCTTGAACAGGTTGCCATTCGCGTCGGTTCCGATGATCGGGTTGAAGAAAGTGGCGATGCTGGCATAGGGGGTGATGCCGTTGCCGAATTCATAAGCGAGGCCGGCCCGGCCAGAGAAATCGCCGCCGGCTCTGTTCTGGTCAACGACGGGAAAGCCGAAGGTCTCCGAGTAGTAGGTCGGACGGTTGTCGGCCTCGAGCCAGGCCCAATCATAGCGGCCGTTCAGCGTCACCAGCCAGCCGTCGCCGAAGCGCAACTGGTCCTGCGCATAGAAGCCGAGCTGCTTTTGCGTCAGATCCTGGTTGAGATAGCTGACGCGCGGCGTCAGTGGCGAGCCATAGACGGGGTGGAAGGCATCAATGGGATTGTCATAGTTCAGGTCGAAGAGACCGGACGACTGCACCTGGTCGATGTTGTAATATTTGAAGTCCAAGCCGGCGAGGATCGTATGTTCGATCGGGCCGGTCACCACCTTGCCCTCAATCTGATTGTCAAGGAGGAAGGTTTTCGCCTGAGTGTCATGGTCGAAATTTATGCGGGCCAGGTCGGTAGGCCCTCCGATGGTCGACCAGCCGTTAGGGTAGACGCTGACCTCTTTGATATCGGCGGCGGTGAAGCGGGCGTTGGAACGAACGGTCCAGTCATTGTCGAAAGTGTGCTCGAACTCATAGCCGATCGAGCCCTGTTCGCGCTTGTAGAGATCGATACTCGGTTCCGTGAAATTGGCGTCGCGGTCAATGCGTCCGTAGTTTACGCCACCGACGATATGGTCCACGACAGTCCCGTCGTAAGGCAGGAAGCTGCCGCCATTGTGGTTCTCGTCGATGTGGCTGAAATTGGCGAGCACCGTCAGCTTGGTCTGGTCGTCAGGCTGCCAGGTGATGCTGGGCGAGATGAAGCCGCGCCAGCCATCCTGCAGGTCGCTGTAGGTAGCGCCACCGGCGACGCGGCCATTGACGCGGTAGCTTACCGTTCCTTCGTTGGCGACATCGCCGACGTCGAAGCCCATGTAGACATTGCCGGCATCGTTGACGCCGGTCTCGACATAGCGCTTGTGTTCGAAATCCGGCCGCTTGCTGACATAGTTGACGATGCCGCCCGGATTGCTGCCGCCATAGAGCACCGAGGCTGGGCCCTTCAGCACCTCGATGCGTTCGAGCCCGAAGCTATCGACATAGAAGCCGCCGAAGCCGTAGCTGAACAATTGCAAGCCATCCATGTAGACGCCGGTGGCTGTCGCCTGGAAGCCGCGGATGAACAGCCAGTTGGTGTCGCTGTCAGGGCCGAAAGGCTGGGTGAAGACGCCGGCGGTGTAGCGCAGCGCCTCGTCGATCTTCTGGCCGCCCTGATCGTCGATTTCCTGCCGGCCGATCACCGAGACGGATTGCGGGATCTCCTTGAGTGCGGTCGCGCTCTTGGAGCCGGTCGTGGTCTTCTTGGCGACGACACCGTCGACCGGTCCGGTCGCGCTGTCGCCGGCATCGCCCTCGACCACCACGGGTTCGAGCTGGGTGGGGGTCTGCGCATCCTGCGCGAACGTGGTCACGGGCGGGATCATGGCGATGGCGGCGCCTGCCAAAAGCAGCTTCATCCGGCAAATTCTGTTCATAAGGCAAATCCCAGGTTCTCTAGACATATACCTGACTGTTTACCTCAACTTATGAGCGGATCATTGGACGGATTTGCGCGGTTTGTCGCTTTTTGTCCAAAAGGCGGACCTTGCGGCGTCCTGCTGCGGGAAATGTCACTGGCGCCGGTGGGCGGCCATCCAGGCGCCCGGCGTCAACCCAACGATGGATTTGAACACCCGCGTCAGATGCGCCTGATCGAAGAAGCCGGTGGCTTCGGCAATATCACCGAGCGACGCCTGTTCATGCGCCATCATGGCCTGGATCTTTCTGACCCGCGCCTGCATCTGCCAGCGGTGCGGCGGCACGCCCGTGGCCGCCTTGAAGGCGTGGCTTGTGGCGGTTTCGGACAGGCCGGTCAGCCCCGCGAGATCGGCGAGGCGAATCTTGCCCAGGCAATGCGCGTCGATATAGTCGGTGACCAGGCGCAGCTTGCGGCGGGACAGTGGCGCGCGGCGCCGCGGTCCGTCCGTCCGTCCGATCTCAAAAAGCCCGGCGAACAATGCGTTCAGCAGGCCTTCGCCATAGAGGTCGTGCATCGGCAGGCCGCTGTCGCATTCGGCCGCGATCAGGCTGGCGAGCGCTGCAATTCGGTCGTCGCAAAACTGGAAGCGCGACACACGCAGTGCCTCGCGGTCGAGGCTGCCGCCGAAGCGGCGTGTCAGCGCTGCCTCGTCGAAATGCAGATCGAGATGCTTGATGCGGCGCAGGCCCTCGACCCGGCCCCTGATCGGCACGCCCGCCGGTATGTAGGCCATGGAAAATGCCCGATCGTGGCGGCGCAATTCGCCCCGCGTCCCTTCGACGAAAAAGGCGCCGTCGCCGTCGACCTTCAGTGTGACAAAGAGCCGGGGGTCGGGAGACACATAATGGCCTCCCGCTTCCTCCCCGCACGAAACGTCCCAGAGGTCGGCGACGACGCCGTCCCAGACATGCCCTTTCAGGCCGCCTATGACGGAAAAACCCTGAATGCGACTTTCCATGCGCGGAGCGAAGGCCACGTCCGTTTCCCTGTGATGGCATGATCCCTCGGCCTTGATATATTTCATGATAGAAATTATCAAGTTTTAGCGGGGTCAGCAGAAA